>JACOYD010000027.1 GCA_016182055.1 Candidatus Microgenomates bacterium
ACAAAAACTCCTGTTTGGGGATTGGCTACGGTTTTATTTATAGAAACGGCAATGGCAGGACAGGTGACGCCGCCGCCGTAAAGAGGGGTACATTGCGCCGATGCCGGCGCAACAAATAACAAATAACAAATAACAAATAACAAAGAGATAATAATCTTTTTCATAAAGTTCATAAAGCAATCGCCAAAGAAAAACGATACTGTTCTAGCTTCAATACCAGACAGTATCGTATAACAAAAGGGAGTATAGCATAAATTATAGGGTATGTCAAGTTTTTCTATTCTTCTTTTGCCGTCCAAAAGAAGAATCAAGAAAAGGGCGGCCAAGTGAGACTTTTTCTAATTTTCTAACCTTGGGTATTACGGCGGAACCTCGGCCATAGCGGCCGTCTCCGCACGCTTACCACTCGGTAAGAAAATTTATGAAAAAGATCTCAATTGGCAAAATTAAAAGAAATGTTATACTAGTATAAGAATATTTATGAGCGATCGAGTTCTTTTGGAAGTTAAGACATCCAGAAAGGCCGAGCAGACGCCGGAGGCGATGGCCCAGTTTTTATCATCGCTTACTAATGTTAAAACCATGTTTCTTTTCTTCTGGCGGCGGGGAGTACCGCTTTCCTTTGAAATTGCCGTATTTGACCAGCTGATTCATTTTTTTGTGGTAATTGCGCCCAAATACAAAACCTTTGTGGAGGGTCAATTAGTCAGTCAGTATCCCAAGACTTTGATTATTCCCTCCAAAGATTATCTGCCGTCTATTTTGGAAGATACCGACAAGCTCTCCGTTGGCCAGCTTAAGCTGCGTCTAAGCTGTCTTTACCCACTTAAAACTTATAAGGAATTTAAGGAGGTTGATCCATTGAGTTCCCTTTTGGGAATGCTGTCCAAGGCTCAAGTAGAGGATAAAATTGCCATTCAGTTTTTATTAGTTCCTGTCAGCAGTTCCTGGCAGAGAAAGGGGGAGCGGGCGGTTAATGCCAAGTCTAAAGACTTAAGCGGAGTTATCCGCACCAACCCCTATGCCAAGGTGATTGGGGAGAAAATCAGCGTCAACGGCTTTAAGACCGCCATTCGTATTGCCGTTTCTTCCGAGAATAGAGAGCGGGCTTACGAGTTGAGAAATGAAATTGTCCAAAGTTTTGCCTCCTTTAACAATGCCAGCGGCAACAGTCTGCTGCTGCGCCGGCCGTTTTTATGGCAAAGAAGAAGGTTAATTAACGCCATGCAAAAGCGCAGCAAACGCTTTATGCCCATGGGGCAAATCTTTAACGTGGAGGAGTTAGCCACCATGTATCACTTTCCTACCGACAAACTGGCCACCATTCACAACATCTCCTGGTACAAAACTATTTTGTCCGAGCCGCCGGAGAATTTGCCGGTGGCAGTTGATATTGCCGATAGCGAGAAAAAAACGGTTAACTTTTTTGCCAAAACGGAGTTTAGAAACCGGGAGATGATTTTTGGCGTAAGACGCGAAGACCGGCGAAAACACGTCTATATTATCGGCAAGACCGGCTCCGGCAAGTCCACGCTTATCGCCAATATGATTATCAACGATATCAGAAACGGGGAGGGAGTGGCGGTAATTGATCCGCACGGAGATCTGTGCGAAATTTTGCTTGATTACATTCCTTCCTACCGGGTTAACGACATTGTTTATCTGGATCCGGCCGACACCTCCCACAGCTTTGCCTTAAATCCGCTGGAGGTGCGAAATGTGGCGCAGAAAGAACTGGTGGTATCAGGTATTGTGTCTATTTTTTACAAGCTTTATCAGCATAGCTGGGGGCCGCGGCTGGAGTACATTTTGCGAAATGCCATTTTGTCCATTATTGATTTGCCAGATGCTACATTATTAATGGTACCGCGCATGCTGACCGAAGATGATTTCAGGGCCCGCGCAGTTGAGAAAATGACCGATACCGTACTGCGCAACTTCTGGGTTTATGAGTTTGCCAACATGCATCCCAGGCTCAAAAGCGAGTCCATCTCTCCCATCTTAAACAAAATCGGCCAGTTTATCTCTTCGCACATGGTGCGCAATATTCTTAAAACCCCCAAGTCCAGTGTTGATTTGGAAGATATTATGAACAAGGGCAAAATTCTCATCTTTAATTTGGCCCAGGGACGCCTCGGGGAGGACAATTCGGCCCTGCTGGGAGCGATGACTATTACCAAAATTCAGCTGGCGGCCATGAACAGGGTGACGCAAAAAGAAGAGCAAAGACGCGATTTTTATCTGTACGTGGATGAGTTTCAAAATTTTGCCACCACTTCCTTTATCAAAATTCTCTCCGAAGCGCGAAAGTACAGGTTAAACCTTATTTTGGCCAATCAATACATCGGCCAGGTGCCGGAGGACGTGCGGGCGGCCATTTTTGGCAATGCGGGGACGATGATGTCATTTCTGGTGGGAGCGGAGGACGCCCGCTACATGGCGCGGGAGTTTGCCGAGCGCTTCAAAGAAGAGGATTTGCTGGCTTTAGGCAATTATCAGGCCATTATCAAACTGGCCATTGACGGCATTACCCAGTCGCCCTTTTTATGCAAAACTCTGCCACTGCCTAAAAGCCGCACCCAAAATAGAGAAAAAGCCGTTAAAGTCTCCCAGGAGCGCTACACCAAACCCAACCCCGCTTAGCGAGGCCAACCCCCTAATTTCTCCATGTTTTAGTTCTTGACAAATGTATATATTGGTAATATACTCAATTGGTGAAGATATTACCCGAACCTGTTATGTTTGAGTGGGATAAGGGTAATATTGACAAAAACCTGATTAAACATAATGTTACCAACAGGGAGGCGGAAGAAGTTTTCAAAAATAGACTAAGCTTTATTTTTATAGACGAGAAACATTTGACAACAGAAGTAAGATACATGATTTGGGGAGAAACCAATAGCGGTCGGAGACTATCTGCATTTTTCACCATCAGAAATGATAAAATAAGGATTATCTCCGCTAGGGATATGCATAAAAAAGAAAGGAGGTCGTATGAAGAAAAAATTCAAAAGAATACCTAAGTTCAAAAATGAGGATGAAGAACGGGAGTTTTGGGCAACAGCCGATTCTTCAAAGTATTTTGATTGGTCAAAGGCAGAAGAAGTGATTTTTCCCAATCTTAAACCCTCTACCGAAACTATTTCTTTAAGGCTACCACAATATCTACTAGCCAGAATTAAACAGATAGCCAATTTCAAGGATGTGCCTTATCAATCTCTGATGAAGATATTTTTGGCAGAAAAAGTCAGAGAAGAGTTACAGTTAGGCTCAGACCCGAAGAGCTAATCCACCCCAGATGTTCTAATGTTCTTAAGGTTCTGCATTAAAGTCTCCCGCGAGCGCTACACCAAACCCAACCC
>JACOYD010000011.1 GCA_016182055.1 Candidatus Microgenomates bacterium
TTTTTTGCGGGTGGTTTTTCCCTCCACCATTTTGGTAATTGCCTGTCTTGACGTGAGTGTTTCATCAGTAAAATCAACAGTTACATTTGTTTGCTCTATGATGGTGTTGGCAAAAGAGCGAATTTCTTTATCCAAAACTCCGCCCGGCAGGCCAAAAATAACTTTTTCAATAGCCAGCCGCTGGCAGATATTTATTATTTCAGAAAGTGCCGACTGTTTGGTTTTAACAGTAATAACAGTCAGCGGTTGGGCCAGTAACCCCTCGGAAAAAGCCAGACCAATTTTTTTTCTGCCAAAATCAACAGCCAAAAGCTTCATAGTTTTTCAATCTGCGCCTTGACTACCAGTCTTTTCCAGTAGGTGCCGGGCGGGGTACAGGTAATTAAGGTGACGTAGCTATTGTCATAGGTTTGCTCCAACACAGAGATGTTTTCCGGTTCTACAATCTTAAACTCGAAGATAGAATATTTGTAGGTAACGCCGTCTAAGGTAATAATAATTTCATCTCCAATTTTAAGAGTATGGAGAGTGGAAAAAATTGCTTTATAGTTTTTGGGGTCAAAAAACTGCGGCAGAATAGAATGGCCGAAAATCACCGCATTGCCATATTCTCCGGGAAGGCTGGAGCCGCCATAATGGATAAGGCTTTTGGACAAGTCATCGGCTCCCACTAGAACTTTGGCGTCTTTTATGCCCAGTTTTGGTATGGAGAGAGCATATTCTTTTTGGACATTAGTTTTGGGATTACCGGTGGGAAACCAGTTGCTGGCGTTTGTTAAATCGCCATTTTTTACTTCATTATCGGCGCTTTGGGCTAAAACGGTACCAAAACTTTGTTTAATCATGGCTGTTTTGGGAATGGGGGAGATGATATTGCCGGAGGAAAGACCCGGTGCATAAAAGAATTGCCATGACAGAATTGGAAAAACTACATAAAAAATAAGCAGTATCCCCACGCCTATTAAGAAATATGAAAAAAGCTTAAAAATTCCCCGTTTCGGCGGCGGTTTTTTAATATACATGTATCGGACAGTATTTCGCATAAATTAATTTACCTGTATTTTTACCGTTAAATTCTGTGATCTTTGCGGCAGCAGATTAAAAGGAGACGGCAGCACTATATTTTGTGAAATGGTAAAATTCTTTAAAGGCAGACTTTTTAAGTAGTTTTCCACCGCCTTTTTGCTCTTTCCCAAGACAGCCTTTTTAATCTGTCCGGTATCGAGATTGGGAATGAGTGTAGCCTTGTAATGCATGGTGAGGGTGCGGATGCCGGTTTTTTCCTTGCCAATACTTTTTACAGAGGTTTCAAATTTGTCTTTTTGCCAGATAAAACTACTTGGCACGTCTTTTTCTATTTCGCTGCCTATAACTTCCAGAAGATCGCCATCTTTGTAGGCTAAAGTGGTAAAGTTTATAGCAAGCTTGAGAGAAACATTTTCTGTCTCCTCATCAATCTTTTTGTTAAACTCTTTGGAGATAAGTTCTTCTTTGATATCGATGTCGATAAGACGTTGGTCTTTAGAGCCGGCGGCCAATTGTTCTTTGGCCCGGCTCAATAGTTCTTCAGTGAGTGTTTTTAACAGATTGTCCAAATCCTCTTTGCTTACAGCTACCACCTCCCGTTTTGTCCCTCCGCTTAGAGCAGTTTCATTTTTGGCAAAGTAGGAGGAGGTGGGGAAGTCTTTGAAAGGAAAATTGGTATTGGAGGGAAGATTTCCCTCCTCCCCGATTTGGGCGGCTGTTACTTTAGCTTTGGTGCTGGTGGGGGCCAAGGCAAAGGCTGCTTTAGAGGCCACAGTTACTTCATCATCAAGAGTAAAGCTAAGACTATTTTCGCTTAAAAGAACTGTACCTTTGGCAAATATCTTCTTATTTTCAGTATAATTGTAGATTGTTACTTCGCCCTTGGCTTTTTCCCCAATGGTTTTTTTGCCGGTGGTTTTGCTGGTTTTTTCTCCTTCCTGTTTTATTCCCAAAGGCTCGGCCGGAATTCTCCTCTCTTCTCTATTTACCGAGGTGGCATTGGTATCAATGGCAATATCAACGTCTTTTTCCAGGACCTGGGTTTGGGGATAAAGCGTAATGGCGGCCGAAGGTACAAAGAAAAAGCCGGCCAGGAGAATAATAAATGGCAAAAAAATACCTATAATTAAGAGCTTAAAAGAACCTTTCTGCCACTGCCAAAAAGTGGTTAAAAAACCGCCTGCAGCGGCTATGATGGCAGAAAAGACCGAAGCTGAAAATATTGGTTGACTGACTTGAACGTTTTTCTCCTCCTCAATATCATTTTCTTCCGGTTCTTCCTCCAAACGAACTTCCTGTGAGGTAATTGTCTGACTTATATCCTGCTCTTTAACAAATCCAAATGTTTCGTTTTCTTTTCTCTCTTCCTCTTTGTCTTTCGGTTTTTGCTCCTCTGCTTTTGTTTTGGCTGCCGGTGCTTCCTCTTCATAGGAAAAACCCAGTTCCTGGGCGGCGCCTGATATAACCGCCTTGGCGTCGCTATCCTTTGGCAAAATATCAATTTTGGGAAAGTGAAGAAAAGGAAGTTCGCGGGTCCACTGATAGGAGATAAACTCCTGTTTGGCCTCTTCCAAAGATAAGTCGCCGTCAAAAAGCAATATGCGGGAGGGGAGTATTTCAATATCGCCAAAAGATTTGATGATAGCGGCGCAGGTTGTGCTGTCGTTTTTACCGCCTTTCACTTCGTTTTTGGCCGCTTCTATTCGACCGGAACGCACCAGTGTTACGCTCAACATATTTTCTCCTATTCCCACCAGAAGCACCGTAGGAGGCATACCTTCCTCCAGAGTTAAAAGATGAGAAATGGCCTCGGGGATGACTACAAAACCCAAAGCGGTAAGTTCAAGTTCGCGGGCTATTTTTTTTATCTTAGCACTATATTCTTTTTTGATAGAGGTGTCTTCTACCCACCAATCCGGCAGGCCAAAAATGGTTTTGGCAGTTTTGACATTTGGGGGAAGGGTTTTTTCCGCAAGTCCGATTGCCTGATCGGTAAGCTTGATAAGAGTTTCTTCATCAGTTTCCTCCAGGTTTTTTTCCGAAGATACAGCAGAGGTGTCCAAAACAGATACCTGACCTTCTTTTTCTCTCCAAAGAACAGCTTTGATAGTTTTTTCTTTAAAGATGACAGCTAAAAAGTGTTCTTCCAGAACTTTTTTATTGTTAAGTAGCGATTTAATTTTATCCAACCACTGCATAAATCCGCCTTTGTCCAACTCCCAAAGACTCCTGCTTCTTTATGGTAAACTTTTTGAGTTTAGATGTAAAGTCAACATGCGGTCCGCCGCAGAA
>JACOYD010000012.1 GCA_016182055.1 Candidatus Microgenomates bacterium
GGCGCCGTGGAATCGCTTATTGAACATCCCTCCACCATGACGCATTTTGAATTGTCAAAACAGGAAAGAGACAAAATTGGCATATCCGACACTTTAATTCGATTATCGGTGGGTATTGAGGATGTTAGCGATTTACTTGCCGATCTCTCCCAAGCTCTGGACAGGTAGAAATAGACCTGCTTTATGGTATACTAAAGGCATGGATAAAAATTCCGCCATTATTAAGGACCACAAACAAATAGGCCAGGAGCTGGAGCTTTTTTTTACAAATGACATAGCCCCGGGCGCTCCTTTTTGGCTCCCCAAAGGCATGACTATTTTTAAGGAGTTGGAAAAATATATTCGCGAGCTAACTCAAAAAGCCGGCTATTTGGAAACATCTACCCCGATTATGGTCAAAAGCGAACTTTTTAAGCAATCGGGTCATTGGGAAAAATTCGGAGAACACAATATGTATAACCTGCAACTTTCAGATGAAGCGGATAATTCCAAACCAGTTGGGTACACCTTAAAACCTATGAATTGCCCGGAGTCAACAATCATTTACCGCTTTCGGTCAAGAAGCTACAAAGAACTGCCCTTGCGGCTTTCCGAAATAGGCAGACTGCATAGAAGAGAAAAGTCGGGAGAGGTCAACGGTTTGCTTCGAGTACGACAGTTAACAATGGACGATGCTCACATTTACGTCACCGAGGAGCAAATTTTTGATGAAATATCCAAGATTTTAGACATGATGATGCAATTTTATAAAAGTTTCGGATTTGTATATGAATTTAGATTTGCAACGCGGCCCGAGGTTCGGGCTGGCACCGATGCCATTTGGGATAAAGCGGAAAAAGATCTGGAAGAAGTGTTAAATAAAAAAGGGTTGAAGGCGGGAGATAAAAAGGGTGATGGCGCTTTTTATGGCCCTAAAATTGACGTGCATATTAAGGACTCACAGAATAGAGAATGGCAATTAGCCACAGTCCAGCTTGATTTTCACCAGCCAGAAGCATTCAAACTGGAATATATTGACCAGAACGGTAATTCCCAACGGCCGGTAATGATTCATCGGGCGATTTTTGGTTCTTTTGAAAGATTCATCGCCATCTTAACCGAACATTTTCAGGGTGCTTTTCCTCTCTGGCTTTCGCCGGTGCAGGTAATGGTTATTCCCATAGCCGACCGGCATACAAATCATGCACAATCTGTTTACCATGAACTCATAACTTATAACGTTCGTGCTACCGTTGATGACCGTTCCGAAACCATGCAGGCCAAAATACGGGACGCCACTTTACAAAAGGTGCCTTATATGGTTATAATAGGGGATAAAGAGATGGCAGATACTGATAAAAAAATTTCGGTAAGAACCAGGGGAGGAAAAGATTTGGGACAAATTGAACTTTTGCAATTTATTAAACAATTGAAAGACGAGATCAAAAAGAAGCAGTGAAGTTTTATCGCTTAAATCAGCAAATTAGGGCACCACTACTTCGCGTCATTGATCAGGAAGGAAAACAATTGGGTGTCTTGAAGCGGGATGAGGCTCTTGCCAAGGCACAGGCGGCAGAAGTTGATCTCGTTGAACTGGCTCCCAATGCCAACCCTCCGGTCTGCAAAATTGTCGATTACAAGAAGTTTGTTTATTTAGAGGGGAAAAAACAGCGGGACGCCCGAAAGAAGACCAGGGTAGGAGGTACTAAAGAGTTAAGACTGGGGCCGTTTATGTCCGAAAACGACCTCCATGTACGCATTGAGCGGGGAAAAGAATTTCTTAAACAGGGGTATAAATTACGCCTGGCAGTAAAGTTTGCCGGCAGGCAAATTACCCATCCGGAGTTTGGCTGGCAGGTCTTAAATAAGATTATTAAAGCTCTGGAAGATTTTGGCAGGGTGGAGAGAGCGGCAAAATTTGAAGGAAAAATTTTGGCAACCACGCTTACTCCCGGAAAGGCCCCGCACCAATCCGGTGCGGGACAAGCAAAAAACTATGAACAAACAAAAAACAACCAAAGCGGCAGCGAAACGCTTCAAAGTAACCAAAACGGGTAAGGTTATGCGCGGCCGGCAATTTGGCCGGCATTTGCGGCGCAAAAAATCAAAGAGTCAAAAAAGAAGGCATCAGGAACCGGCCCGGGTAACGGGCAAAATCGCTAAAAAAATAAAAAGAATGCTGGGAAAGTAATATGGCCAGAGTAAAACGGGGAACTACATCGCGGCGAAAGCATAATAAACTGTTGGCGCTGACAAAAGGGTATCGTGGCAGCAAGCGAAAATTGATAAGAACAGCCAAACAGGCGGCTTTACATGCCGGAGCCTATGCCTATCATGGCAGAAAGCGCAAAAAGCGCGATTTCCGCAGATTGTGGATTACCCGCATCAGTCAAGCGTCCGGGACGCTGGGACTGCCTTACAGTCGCTTGATAGCAGGCCTTAAGTCAAAAAAAATAGAACTGGACCGAAAAATACTGGCCGATTTAGTCGTCAACGACCCTGCCGCATTTGACGCAGTGATTGACAAAGTTAGGACGGCTTGATATAATTATAATATACATGTTAAAACCAGCCAAAAGTTTCTTTTTTGGTTTTTACAAGCTTCCGTAATGGAGGTGGGTTTTAACTGATTTAAACAAACCTCCGAGAAGGAGGTTTTTTTGTATTTATGAAAAAAAACAAAAGAAAACATATTATCATAGCCGGGCCTTGTGCTGCAGAAAACAGAGAACAGATGCATACTTGCATAAAAGCGGCTAAGAAATTAAATATTGACTTTCTGCGAGGCAGTCTGTGGAAACCGCGGACCAAACCCGGATTTGACGGTTTGGGAGAAAAGGGCATTCCGTTTCTTATTGAAGCGGCCAAACAGGGAGTAAATCCGGCCACCGAAGTTATTATTCCCTCGCATGCGGAAATGGTGATGAAAGCAGTGCTTTCAAAAAGCAAAAACATTAAACTTTTGCTGTGGATTGGGGCCCGCAATCAAAATCATTATATTCAGCAGGAAATTGCCAGAGTTGTTTCCCGTGATAAGCGAGCATATTTATTGGTCAAAAACCAGCCGTGGGAAAGTGAAGACCACTGGGACGGTATTATCGAGCATTGCTTGTCTGGAGGAATAGCCAAAACCAATCTTTTGGTGTGTCACCGGGGATTTAGTCCCAACGGCCACAACCCGCGAGGCTATCGCAACATACCGCACTACGAAATGGCGATGAGGGTGAAACAAAAGTCAAACTTGCCGATGCTGTTTGATCCCTCCCATACCGG
>JACOYD010000013.1 GCA_016182055.1 Candidatus Microgenomates bacterium
TCTACGGTATTAATTACATTGACAAAACTTTCCACCGTCTCATTAAAGCCATCGTTAAATTGGATAACCACCTCCACTTCCACGGTATCAACGTGTTTTTGGATATAAATGGGAGAGTGGATAACTCCTTTGTTTTCATTAATTTTTTCAACCAGTGACACAATGCCGCTTTCAAAGTAAAAGTGCATTTCAGCAAACTTTTCTTCTCTAAAATCAAAAAGATGAAAATGAAGTTTTGGTACGAGATAAGCTCTGTCTCTTACCGCTTTAAGAAGTTTTTCCCAATTGAGTATTATGCCTTCTTTAAAAATAGTTTTGTCCGGAAAAAAACTGACAGTTGTTCCATGGGAAGGAAGAGAAATTCGTTCTTTAGCGAAAGAAGGCGGAAGTTTAATATTGGATTCTTTTGTTTCTTTAACTACTGTTTTTGTTTTTCCCCGTTCGTATTCCTGGCGGAAGATTTTGCCATTGCGGCGGACCTCGACCCACGTCCAGTCAGACAGCGCGTTGACAACGGAGGCGCCGACTCCATGCAAGCCTCCCGAAACTTTGTAGGCCGAGCCGCCAAACTTGCCTCCGGCATGAAGCTTAGTCATGACAATTTCCAAAGCACTTTTTTTATACTGCGGCATGATATCAACGGGGATGCCGCGGCCGTCGTCAACCACCGTGGCGGAATTATCGCCATTTAAGATGACCCAGATGTTGCCGGCGTGTCCGCCCAAAGCTTCGTCAACAGAGTTGTCAATAATTTCGTTTATACAATGGTGAAGCCCTATCAGATCGGTTGAGCCAATGTACATGCCGGGTCGTTTGCGAACCGGTTCCAAACCTTCGAGAACCTGGATATGCTGGGCAGAATATTCCCAAGACTTAGTTGATTTTGAGGATTTTGCTGTTGACATTGAGATACTATTGTAGCAAATACAGATGCAAATTTCCAGAGGAAATTACGTTCCCTCCTGCCAGCTGCCCAGATATTGGCGCTGCCCTTTTGTTAAAGAGTCAAAAGAAATCCCTGTGGCCCGAAGTTTTAAGCGGGCGATTGTTTGATCAATGCGCTTTGGTAAAACGTAGACTTTGTTTTTAAGCTTGCCTTTATTTTTAATAATCCATTCACAGGCAAGCGCCTGATTAGCAAAAGAAAGATCCATCACGTCCGGCGGATGGCCCTCGGCGGCTGCCAAATTTACCAGCCGGCCGGAAGACAAAAGATAAACTTTCTGGCCTGTTTTAAGAATATATTCTTCCAGATTGTCACGAAGAGTCCTTTTGGCTTTTTTAGCTTTCTCCAGATAAACAACATCTATTTCTACATCAAAATGTCCGGTATTGGCAATAATGGCGCCGGATTTGAGTTTATCAATAATATTGCTGTCGATAACATGTTTATTTCCGGTGGCGGTTATAATAATATCGGCAATTTTGGCCGCTTGGGAGATTTTCATAACCCGAAAACCGTCCATCACCGCCTCCAGAGCGGCAATGGGATTGACTTCGGTTACAATCACATTTGCGCCCATGCCCTTGGCACGCATGGCCACTCCCCTACCGCACCAGCCATATCCTGCCACCACCAATGTTTTTCCAGCCAAAAGAATGTTGGTGGCGCGAATAATGCCGTCAATGGAGGACTGTCCAGTGCCGTAGCGGTTATCAAAAAGATGTTTGGTATCGCTTTCATTTACCGCCACTATAGGAATTTTAAGGGCGCCATTTTTTTCCATGGCTTTGAGCCTATTTACTCCCGTGGTGGTTTCCTCGCTTGAGCCTAAAACTTCCCTCAGCCGGTCTTTTTTTTCCTGATGGAGCAGGGAAACTAAATCCGCCCCGTCGTCCATGGTAATTTGCGGGTGAAAATCAAGCACGCTTTGCAGATGACTATAATATGTTTTATTATCCTCGCCGCAGATAGCAAAAGTGGAAATCTCATGGTTTTTTACCAGCGCTGATGCAACCTCGTTTTTGGTAGACAGAGGATTACTGGCACAAAGAGCCACTTTAGCCCCGCCGGATGTCAGAGTAAGCATAAGATTGGCCGTTTCGGCAGTTACGTGCAGACAGGCGCCAATGGTTATACCCTCCAGCGGTTTTTCCTTGGCAAAACGCCGGCGAATAAGATTTAGTACCGGCATCAGGTGTCCGGCCCAGTCGATTTTTTTCTGGCCAAAGTCGGCTAAATTTATATCTTTGATATCGCTTTTCACGCTGTTCATTGTATCACTTTTCCAAAAGTTTGTTGATATCGCTTTTGAAAATCAAAAGCTGAAAATTTATGATTTTGCGTACCGTAATTTTCAATGGCAAAGGCCGCAACTGTAGCCCCCATTTGACCGCAGGTTAAAAGCGATAGACTGTTTAAGTAACCGTTTACAAAACCGGCGATATAGGCATCTCCGGCACCTGTTGGGTCAACGATGGCTTTTGGTTTGGCAATTGAGATAGCTATTGCTTCTTTCTTTGTTTCGACAAAGGAGCCTTTCGCTCCCAGCGTTGTCACAAGAATCTTTGTTTTTGCCAAAAGCTCTTTTTTTGACAGTTTTGTTTTTTTCATAATCAAGGCGATTTCATAATCGTTGCCAATTAGAATTTCCGCACCAAAAATAGCCTCTGTTAGTTGTTCTCCGGTTAATTGGGGAATGTGCTGGACCGGATAATAAAGATAAGGCAAATGGCGTTTTTGAGCTTCTTTGACAAAGCCAACCATGGCGTCTGTTTCGGTAGGGCCGATAATAACAAAGTCAATGTTTTGATAAGAAGGAAAAGATAAAAATTTATCATGAGATAAGGCTCCCGGATAAAATCCGGTTATCTGACAGTTGTTTTTATCGGTGATAATGAAGGCGTTGGCGGTAAATTCCTTTTTAACCAGACTAATACTGTCTGTTTTAATTCCCGCTCCTTGCAGATGTTTTTGATATTCGGAAAAATCATAAGCACCTGCCGAGGCAACAATTGCTGACGCCTGCCCAAGTAAAGACAGGTTATAAGCAATATTTCCCGCCACTCCGCCGAAATTTTTGTTAAGATTTTGTACTTGAAAAGATACGGAGAGAGCCTTTAATTTTTCCGGCAGAATATCCGCTTCGAAGGTATGAGGATAGTCCATGATGTAATCGAAGGCCAAAGAGCCAGTAATAATTACGCTTTTCATCACCTTTATTGTAGCAGAATTTTTGGAAGATTTCT
>JACOYD010000054.1 GCA_016182055.1 Candidatus Microgenomates bacterium
GCCACAAATACTACCAATAAAAGAATAAGAATTAGGCGGGTTCACATGGAAGAAGATACGGCTAAATTGGTGCACCAATTTCAAATCCGAAATCCGAAACCCGAAACCCGAAACGAAGAAAAATATTCGTTAATAGATTTTAATAGGAGCGGAGTGCCGCTGGTCGAGATTGTCACCGAACCGGATTTTAGCTCGGCAGAAGAAGTTGTGGAATACCTCAAAAAAATTCAGCAGATTGTCCGCTATTTAGGAGTCAGTAATGCCGATATGGAGAGGGGCGACATGAGGCTGGAACCGAACGTCTCGCTACGCTCGCGTAATACTACCAATACTACCAATACTACCAATACTACCAATAAATACCAATTACCAAATTACAAAGTGGAGGTGAAGAATATTAATTCTTTCCGTTTTGTGGAGAAGGCGATTACTTACGAGATTGACAGACAGCGTCAATTATTGGAGAAAGGGGAGACGCCAAAGCAGGAAACCCGCGGCTGGAGTGAAGAAAAAAATATGACACTCCCCCAGCGGGGGAAAGAAGAGGCACACGATTATCGTTATTTTCCCGAGCCGGACATTCCGCCCGTCCGTTGGACGGTAAGGGAGGTAGGGAAAGTAAGGGAGCAGTTGCCGGAGCTGCCGGATTCTAAATTAGATCGGTTCAAAAAAGACTACGGACTCCCCGATTACGAGGCGGAAATTCTGACGCGAGAACGGTCAGTGGCAGATTATTTTGAAGAAGCAGCCCGCGTGGCGCGGGAAATTCGAAATTCGAAGCACGAAATTCGAAACAAAGATGTTGCCAACTGGATAATTAACAAAAAAGTTAATATGGAAAAAGTGCTACCGGCGGAGTTGTTGCAAATGATTATTAGTCAAACAGCCACAGTCACTATTGATGAGAAAGAGTTAGAAAAAGCTATTGCCCAAGTTCTGCTTGACAATCCCCAAGCGGTAAGCGATTATAGGAAAGGCAAAGAGCAAGTTATAATGTTTCTGGTCGGTCAAGTGATGAAAAATTTCAAAGAAAAAATCGATGCCAAAATTGTGAGAGAAAAATTGGAGGAGTCAATAAAATAAAATGGAACAATTTAGCGGACCTACTCAAGCAGAATCAGTAAGAGCAAAGAAAGAAACAATCTTGCGAAGATATGATGATTGGCAGTTAACTCTTGAAGAGCAAGAAAAATTAGGGAAAATAACTGCTGAACAAAGAAGAAGAATAATTTCAAGATCGATGCTTGCGCGTGATTTGATAGGAGCTAGATACAAAGATCAGGCATTTTTAGATGCCCTAACAGGACTTCCCAATAATCGTGCTTTTATTAGAGAATACGATCGTTTGGTTACCTCCGGGGAATCTTTTGGGCTAATTTGTGGAGATTTTGACCGCTTCAAAACAATTAACGATACTTATGGACATCAAGCAGGAGATGATGTTTTATTTCAGGCGGCACAGAGAATTGCAGTCAGTTTACGAATAGAGCGAGCAGAACAAGATGTAGTTACTGTTACTTCCGAAGATGAACCGGAAAAAAATGAAGAGGATTTATCAGAAGAGGAAAGACGTAGAAGAAAGGTTCTACGAAAGGGCGGCGAAGAAATTAATTGTCTCTTACCGGGGATAAAGAATGAGGAAGATTTAAAGAGAATAGCGGAAAGAATAAGGGCAGAATTTGCAGAAACACCATTTACAGTTGGGATTAACGGAAAAAAAGTTGAGATACCACTAACTATTAGTCTGGGAGCAGGGGTTTTTGTGCCTGGAAATGATGTTAAGGAAGACTTTTATCGAGATGTAGACGCGGCATTGTATAAGGCAAAAGAACGTAGAAATGCTGTTCAAATAATAAGTTCTAAATAATTTCATGGCTGATTTTGTGCATTTACATAACCACTCGGAATTTTCTCTGCTTGATGGATTGTCCAAAATCCCCGAGATGGTGCGGATAACCCGCGAGCTGGGCATGAAGGCGCTGGCCATTACCGATCACGGCTCGCTTTACGGGGCGTTTAAGTTTTCAAACGTTGACGGCGAGCAAAATCATTTAATACTTTTGGCCAAAAACAATGCCGGCTATAAAAATCTGATGAAGCTGTCCAGCATTTCCCATCTGGAGGGATTTTATTACAAACCGCGCATCGATTTGGAGCTTCTGCAAAAATACAGCGAAGGCCTTATTTGTCTGACAGCCTGTCTCAACGGCTACGTGTCGGAGCCGCTGGTGGCCGGTCAGACTAAAGAAGCATATCAAAGAGCGGAAAAACTATCAGACATCTTCAAGGAAGATTTGTATTTAGAACTTCAGAAACATCCAAACATTAAAGAGCAGGATATATTAAACGAGCGGCTAATAGCCATGTCCAAAGATCTGGGTCTGCCGCTGGTGGCCACCAATGACTGTCATTATATTCATGCGGAAGATGCCCAGGCCCAGGAAACCCTTCTTTGCATACAAACTCAAACCACTGTAAATGATGAAAATCGAAAATTATCTATGATTGGTTCTCCCGACTTTTATCTGCGCAGCCCCACAGAAATGGCCGGATTATTTATCCAATACCCCGAAGCGATAGAAAACACCGTCAAAATAGCAGAAAAAGTGAATATTGAAATAGAAACGGGGAAATGGATAATTCCCAAATTTACCGTGCCCGAAGAAAAATCGGCCGATGATTATTTACGCGATTTAGTCTATAAAAACCTGCCCGACCGCTACCTAAATACTACTCCGGAAATAAAAGAGCGGGTGGAATATGAACTATCGGTAATTTTTCAAAAAACCTACACCACCTACTTTTTAATTGTGGAAGATCTAAAAAGATGGGCCAGGGAGCAGGGCATTGCCGCAGGACCGGGCCGGGGATCGGTGGCCGGCAGTATTGTTTCCTATATTCTCAAAATTACCGAGCTTGATCCCCTCAAGTATGGTTTGCCGTTTGAAAGATTCTTAAATCCGCAAAGACCGACTCCGCCTGACTTTGACTTGGATTTTGCCGATGACAGGAGAGATGAAGTTATTGACTACGTTACCAAAAAATACGGCAGAGATAAAGTGGCGCAAATTATCACTTTTGGCACTATGGAAGCTCGCGGTTCGGTGCGCGATGTCGGACGGGCTCTGGGCATGCCTTATTCCGCTCCCGACCGCATTTCTAAAATGATTCCCCCGGGAGCGCTTGGTTTTGCCATGACAATCGATAAAGCTATCAATACCACCTCCGAGCTGGCCTATGCTTATAAAACAGAACCGGAAACACAGCGGCTTTTGGATTTAGCCAGAAAACTGGAAGGAGTGGCCCGTCATGTGTCAACTCATGCGGCGGGCGTGGTCATTTCCGATAAACTGCTGACCGAATATACGCCGCTTCAGAAAGAAACCAAGGGAGAGCGCATTATTACCCAGTACGATATGTATTGCTTGGACTTAAACGTATCGGAACAGGCCATAGGCCTTTTGAAAATAGATTTTTTAGGTCTTCGCAATCTGACAATTCTGGAAAACGCCATTGGCTTTGTTAAAGAAAACAGAGGCGAAATACTGGCGTTGGACAAAATTCTTCTGGATGACAAGAAAGTTTTTGATCTTATTACCAGCGGAGAAACCACCGGCATTTTTCAGCTGGAATCGGCGGGCATGAGAAGACTAGCCAAAGACCTTAAGCCATCAAAAATTACCGACCTTTTTGCCATGGTGGCACTTTTCAGACCCGGGCCCATGGCCTGGATTGATGATTTTATCACAGCCAAGAATCACAAGCGAACCATTAAATACGCCCACCCGATACTTAAGGAAATTTTGGAAGAAACTTACGGCATCGCCCTTTATCAGGAACAATGTATGCAGATAGCCAATGCGATGGCCGGCTATTCGCTCTCTGAAGCAGACAGCTTCCGCAAGGCTATCGGCAAGAAAAAACCGGAGCTGATGAAAAAGGAGAAGGAAAAGTTTATTCGCGGATGTGCCAAAAACGGCTACACAGAAGAAGTTGCGGAAAATGTCTTTTCCCTGATTGAAAAATTTGTCGGCTACGGATTTAATAAGGCTCACAGCGCCTCCTACGGTCTTATTTCTTATCAAACGGCCTATATGAAAGTTAATTATCCGGTCGAATTTATGACCGCCGTCTTAACTGCCGAATCCCGCGCCTCTTCAGGAACGACTAAAGATGACAAAATCGCCCGGGCCGTTTTGGAATGCAAAAGGCTTAGAATTCCCGTACTGCCTCCGGATGTTAATTTATCCCAGACGGAATTTACCATTGAGGATAAAACCAAAATTCGTTTTGGTTTATCAGCCATTAAAAATGTGGGGGAGGCGGCCATTTCCTCGATTCTTTTGGCCCGCCAAAGCGGCCCTTTTTCCTCTCTGGCCGATTTTATCAATAGAGTTGACTTATCCAAAGTAAATAAAAAAACTCTGGAGAGTTTGATTAAAGCCGGTGCAATGGATGCTTTTGGCAAGCGGGCTGTTCAATTATCCAGCCTTTCGGAAAATCTCTCTAATACCCAGAAGGAGAAAAAGCGACAGACCATGGGCCAGGAAAGTCTTTTTGGCGATGACCACAAAGAGGAAAATAGAACGTCAGGCGCCATGTCTTTAATGGAGGAATTTACCAGAGGAGAGTTGTTGGCTTTTGAACGGGAACTTTTAGGGTTTTATCTGACCGAACATCCGCTGGAGAGGCTAATTTCACAGTTGCGCCGACAGAGTCAAAACACCATTTCACAGCTGCATCTGGCGGAAACTGATCAGAAAAAAATTAGAATTTGCGGTATTATTTCTTCGTTGCGCAAATTTTTAACCAAAAAAAGTCAAAGCGAAATGGCTTTCTTAAGACTGGAAGATCAGACATCGGAAATAGAGTGCGTGGTTTTCCCCAAGGTCTATAGTCTTTATAAAGATATTCTGTTTAAGGATCAGATTGTAATTGTGGAAGGCCGGCTTGACAATAAGGAGGACCGGCTGTCTCTTATTATAGAGACAATTGCCGTATTTCCACAAAAAGATTGACTAATTAAATAATCTTGTATAGAATAAAGAAAACTGGATATGGAGATTTCATTTGCGGCCGAGAAGATTGGTGAGATTGGGGGAGTTCCCATTACCAATTCATTTATCACCAGCATTTTTGCCTCCCTGCTTCTTGTTTCTTTTTCTTTTTTTATCTCCCGCCGGCTTAATATGATACCGGGTAAAGTGCAAAATGTGACTGAAAACATTGTGGAGACTCTCTATATGCTCAATACGCAAATAGCGGGTAAGAGAACGGCTTTTATTTTTCCCTGGTTTGCTACTTTTTTCCTTTCTATCGTGTTTGCCAATTGGCTGGGTTTGCTACCGGGATTTGGCACGGTTGGTTTTTTTCAAAAAGAAGGACATTTTGTGCCGCTTTTGCGTCCTGTCAACAGCGACTTAAACATTACTCTTTCGCTGGCTTTAATTTCAATTGCGGTGACTCATTTTTTTAGCATAAAAGTGATGGGAATAAAAGAATATCTGGGCCGATTTTTCTCACTTAACCCGATTAATCTTTTTGTGGGAATTCTGGAGTTGGTTTCGGAATTTACCAAAGTTGCTTCTCTTTCATTTAGGCTTTTTGGCAATATTTTTGCAGGAGAGGCCCTACTGGTGACGGTATCAAAAATTTCCGCTTTTTCCGCTTTTATCATCCCCATACCGTTTATGATGCTGGAGCTGGTGGTAGGTTTAGTGCAGGGGCTGGTATTTGCTATGCTGACGCTGGTTTTTATGGTAATATTAACAACATCACACAAGGAGGGAGGTGGATAATGGTTGAATTTGTCATAAAAGGAGGATTACTGGTAGCAATTGGAGGCATAGGTCCTGCCGTGGCGATTGGTTTAATTGGAGCTAAAGCCATGGAAGCCATTGGAAGAAATCCGGAGGCTTCCGGCAGAATATTGCCGGCCATGCTTTTGGGAATGGCATTTGCCGAGGCAATTGCCATCTACGCATTATTGCTGGCATTTATTGGCTAAAATAATGGAAAAATTTTCACAATTCGGGATAGAGCCAGTTCTTTTGGCAGCCCAAATTATCAATTTTATTATTCTGATTTATCTTCTCAAGCGGTTTCTCTACAAGCCGATTCTGGACTTGCTTAAAAAACGCGAGGAGAAAATTAAACAGGGTTTATCTGCCGCCGCCGCCGGTGAAGAACTTTTGGAAAAAACAAAAGAAGAGGAAAAGAAAATTTTATCCATTGCTGCCGAGGAAGCAAGTTTGTTACTGGCACAAAGCCGTCAGCGGGGAACAAAACTGGAAGAAGAAATAACCAGTACGGCCAAAGAAAAGTCGCAACAACTTATACAAGAAGCCCAAAGTCAATTGGAAGAGGAGAGAAGACTGATGGAGAAAGCGCTGGAAAAGCAAACTGCCCATGCGGCCATTGGCATTTTGGAAAAACTTTTGCCCAAAATTTTATCCCGCGAAGATCACTTGCATATTCTGGAAAACAGCGAGAAATTATTAAAGAGGGTACTAACAGCATGAACATGCAAAAGAAAATAAAAAATCTGGTATTGCTTTCACAAACAAAAGGAAAGCTTGATGGGAGCAAAATTTTGACTATTGCCAAAACGCTGGGTAGAAAAGAGCTGGCTTTATACTACCGCATGCTTTATCAAAAACGGCACGAAGAAAAAGTGGTAGTTAAAACGGCAATTGCCGCGCCCGGTAGTTTAATTTTGCGGGTAAGAAAGATTTTTGCCGGCCAAGACATAATTTTTCCCAAAGAACCGTCTTTAATAGCCGGTCTGTGTGTGCAATTTGCCGATTTTATTTTTGATGCCAGTTTCCAGGGTTATTTTTCCAGTATACGCAAAAGCTATGACTAAATCAACTGATGAAATTTTAATTCAACTGCAAAAAAAACTAAATGCTTTTGGTTTTGAGCCCGGTTTAACCAATGTAGGCACTGTGGAACAGATGGGAGACGGGGTGGTGACAGTCAGCGGTTTATCCAAAGTGGCGATGGGGGAAATGGTAGAGTTTGAAGATGGTAGCACGGGTTTTGCCTTTAATCTGGATGAGGATTACGTTTCGGTAATTCTTCTTTCCACCAAAACTGCCATTACTTCCGGCAGTCAGGCCAGAAAAACCGGCAATTTCTTAAGCATCGGAGCGGCAGAGGCGTTTTTGGGAAGAGTGGTAAGTCCGTTGGGAGAGCCGCTTGACGGAAAACCCGGAATTAAAGCTGCCAAAATGATGCCGCTGGAGCGTATTGCCCCGGGCGTGGTTCTTCGTAAATCCGTGAACACGCCGCTTTTTACCGGTATTAAATCTATTGATTCGATGATTCCTATAGGCCGCGGACAGCGCGAGCTTATTATTGGAGACAGAAGCACCGGAAAAACCAGCATTGCTTTAGATGCCATTATTAATCAGAAGGTAGCCCGAGGCAGTCGGCGTAAACAGGTGCTGTGTATTTATGTGGCGATTGGCCAAAAACAGGGTAATGTGGCCCAGATAGTAGATAAACTTGGTGAAAAAGGAGCGCTTTCTTATACTATTATTGTGGCGGCCGGGGCCTCCGATGGGGCGGCCCTGCAATACATCGCTCCCTTTGCCGGCTGTGCCATTGCCGAGTATTTTCTGCAAAAAGGTCAGGACGTTTTGATTGTTTATGATGATCTTACCAAACATTCATTTGCCTATCGTCAGCTGTCGCTCGTTTTAAAAAGACCGGCCGGACGGGAGGCGTATCCGGGAGATATCTTTTATCTTCACTCGCGTCTTTTGGAGCGAGCTGTTTGCTTAAATGAAAAAAACGGCGGGGGCTCAATCACCGCTTTGCCAATTGTGGAAACGCAGGCGGCCGATGTATCGGCTTATATTCCCACCAACATTATTTCCATTACCGACGGTCAAATATATCTGGAGAGCGATTTATTCAATGCCGGTATAAGGCCGGCCATTAATGCCGGCATTTCGGTTTCCCGGGTGGGGGGTGCGGCCCAAACGCCCATTATGCGAAAAATCGCCGGCCCCCTGCGGCTGGACTTGGCCCAGTATCGGGAATTGGCGGCCTTTGCCCAGTTTGGCAGCGATTTGGATAAAGCCACCCAGACCCGGCTTGACCGGGGAGCCCGAATTACAGAGGTGCTTAAGCAGACAAATTATGCTCCCATGCGCCAGGCCCATCAGGTGGCCATCATCTGGGCAGTGACCAACGGCTTTTTGGATGATATTGCAATTGATGACGTCAGCCGTTTTGAGATAGAATTTATCGAATATTTGGAAAATGTGGAGAAGAAGCTGATTGATAAAATTGACAAAGAAGAAAAACTTACCGATGAAATCGCCAAAGATTTGGAAAAAGAAGTTATAAAGTTTAAGAAGAGATTTAAGATTTAAGCTATGGCGGCAAATATCAGATTATTGCAGAGAAGAAGGCGCACAGCCAAAAACATTGCCCAAATCACGCGGGCGATGGAGATGGTGGCGGCAAGCAAAATGCGTAAAGCACAGGAAAAAACCGTGGCGGCAAAACCTTATTCCGATAAACTGCGCTTGTTGAGTCAAAATTTAATCGGCAGAATTGAGGAAAGCAAGCACCCTTATCTTTTGCCCAGACAAAAAGGCAAAACTCTCGTTCTATTAGTCTCATCCGATAAAGGTTTGTGCGGCGGATTCAACAGTAGTTTGCTTAGGGAGTTTTTAAGATTCGTCAAAGAAAAGAGTGAAGTTGAGGTAGTGACAGTTGGTAAAAAGCTCAAAAAGGCGGTTTTGCGCACCGAGGCGCTTTTAATTGCCGATTTTCCTTTTGGAAGCAGCGTACCGCTGTTTGAGTCAATATTGCCCGTGGTTAATCTTATTAAGGACGGGTTTATTAAAGGCGAATATAAAAAGGTAGCGGCTCTTTTTACGCAGTTTGTGTCTCTGGGCGTGCAAAAGCCGGTATTTACCACCATTTTGCCGGTTGAAAAAGAAACGGAGGAATTGTCCAAAACCGCAGTAGCAATATCGTATAAATTTGAACCAAATACAAGCGAGCTTTTAACGGCACTGATGCCGCATTATCTGGAAATGAGTATTTATCAGATTTTACTGGAAAGTTATGCCTCGGAACAGGCGGCCCGCATGCTGGCCATGCATCAGGCTTCAGAGAATGCTAAAGACGTTATCTGGCAATTATCTCTTACCTATAATAAGGTGAGGCAGGAGCGTATTACCAATGAACTTTTGGATATTGCCGGAGGAGCTATGGGAGTATCTTTATGAAAAAGGGTATTGTTGTTCGTATTCGGGGGCCGGTGGTTGACGTTAAATTCCCCAATTCCACCCCCAAAATTTATGAAGCTCTCATCATTGCCAGAAAAGGGCAGGAAGATTTGGTTTTGGAAACAATTTTGAGTATAGGAGAAGGAGAAGTCAGAACTATTGCCTTGGGTTCCACAGACGGTTTAGTACGTGGCGCCGCTGTTTTTTCAACCGGCCAGCCAATTAACGTGCCTGTAGGTTTGGCAACTTTGGGCAGGCTGTTTAATATTTTGGGTCAGCCAATAGACGATTTGGGTGTTATTTCAAAAGGCAAAAAGAACAAGCAAGAAAAGATGCCTATTCACCGCCGGCCGCCGCTTTTTACCGAACAGGAAACAAAACCGCAGATTCTGGAAACCGGACTTAAAGTTATTGATCTGATGGCCCCCTTCCTTAAAGGTGGAAAAACCGCCGTTTTCGGGGGAGCCGGCGTGGGCAAGACGGTCATTGTCAAAGAACTGATTCGTAATATTGCCGTAGCGCACAAAGGGCATTCGGTCTTTGCCGGGGTGGGAGAACGAACCCGCGAAGGCACCGATCTTTGGCTGGAGATGAAAGAAAGCAATGTTTTGGATAAGGTGGTGATGGTATTTGGACAAATGAACGAGCCCCCGGGCAATAGACTTAGGGTAGCTCTTACCGCTTTAACCATGGCAGAATATTTCCGCGATGAGAAAAAAGAAGACGTCTTGCTTTTTATCGACAACGTTTTTAGATTTGCCCAAGCCGGTAGCGAAGTTTCAGCGCTGTTGGGCCGGATGCCCTCTGCGGTTGGTTATCAGCCGACACTGGCGTCAGAGATGGGAGAGCTTCAGGAGCGGATTACCTCTACCAAAAAAGGCTCCATTACTTCCGTTCAGGCAGTTTATGTACCGGCGGATGATTATACCGATCCGGCGCCGGTAACTATTTTCTCCCATCTTGATGCCACCATTGCTCTGGAGCGTTCCATTGCCGAGCAGGGGTTATATCCGGCAGTTGATCCTCTGGGTTCAACCAGTAGAATTTTGGCTCCCGCTATTGTAGGGCAGGAACATTATACGGTAGCCCGTGGTGTGCAAAAGATACTCCAGCGCTACAAGGACTTACAGGATATTATTGCCATTTTGGGAATTGATGAATTATCCGATGAGGATAAGCTGACTGTAGCGCGGGCCCGCAAAATTCAAAGATTTTTAAGCCAGCCGATGTTTGTGGCAGAGGCCTTCACCGGTCAGGCCGGAAAATACGTCAAGCTGGTAGATACCATTAGGGGTTTTAAGGAAATTATTGAGGGAAAGCATGACGGTATGTCGGAACAGGCGTTTTACATGGTAGGAACTATCGAAGAGGCCAAAGAAAAAGCCAAAAGTTTTTGATATGTCTAAACTCCATCTTGAGATTATTACTCCCCAGCGGATTGTTTTAAGCGAGGAGGTCGATAGCGTGACTATTCCGGCCGTTGAAGGAGAAATAACCATTCTTCCTTCCCATATCGCGCTTTTTACCCGGGTAAAACCGGGCGAAATCCACTATCTAAAAGGAAAAGAACAGCGTTTTATGGCAGTAAACGAAGGATTTTTAGAGGTCTTAAACGACAAAATAAATATTCTCACCGATTATGCCGTCCGCAGTGAGGAAGTGGAGGTGGCTAAGGCGGAAGAGGCCAAAAAAAGAGCCCAGGTGGCTCTGCGGGAGAAAAAAAGCGGGCAGGATTTTGTGGTGGCAGAGGCCCAACTGCGCAAAGCAATTTTGGATTTAAAGGTGGCAAAAAGAGGCCGCGGCCGGGTTATCTAAATACTTATGAATTTTCAACAGAAACTGGATAAGGCAATTAAAAAAAACGACTCTTTTCTCTGTATTGGGCTTGACAGTGCCAGGGAAGAAATTCCAAGGTCGGACCTTGACATAAGGTCGGACCTTGTTTTGAGCTTTAACAAGGAGATAATTGATGCTACCTATGATTTGGTTTCCTGCTATAAACTTAATATAGCTTTTTATGAAGCGTATGGCATTGAAGGACTCACGTCGCTTAAAAAAACAATAGAATATCTAAAAAATCGCTATCCTGAAATTCCCATCATTCTTGATGCCAAAAGAGGAGACATTGGTAATACCGCCCGATTTTACGCCCAGGCTGTCTTTGATTACTGGGATGCTGACGCTGTCACGCTGACAATTTTTACCGGTAAAGAAGGTATTGAACCATTTTTAAAATATCAGGATAAATTCTCTTTTTTATATCTTCGTTCCTCAAATAAAGGCGCTGCTGATTTTCAGGATATCGATGTTGGCGGTTTGCCATTTTTTCAAGCAATGGCGGAAAAAGTCAGCACCTGGCAGGAAGAAAACTACGGCATTATTGCTTCGGCCACCTTTCCCCGGGAGCTGGCAGTTTTGCGCCAAATTTTTCCCGGCAGAATTTTTCTGGTTCCCGGGATTGGGGCGCAGGAAGGAGCTTTGGGAAAAACAGTGGAAGCGGGATTAAATAGTGAAAAATCGGGGTTGATAATTCACAGCGCCCGTAGCATAATCTATGCCGGGGCAGGCAGAGATTTTGCCAAAAAAGCCAGAATTGCCGCCGACAAATTAAAGGAGGAAATAAATGAAATTAGATACGCACGATAAAAATAGTCTGACAGTAGCGGAAAAAGTGGCCAAAATGCTTTTGGAAATTAAGGCCATCACCCTTTCTCCCCAAGCGCCCTATCGTTTCACCTCCGGAATTCTCTCGCCAATTTATACCGATAACCGTCTGCTCATGGGCTATCCCCTCAAACGTCGGGAAATTACCGGTTTTATGGCCAATCTCATCAAAGAGCGAAATCTTAAAACAGATTTAATTGCCGGTACCTCCACCGCCGGTATTCCTCCTGCCGCCTGGCTGGCTGATTTACTTAATTTACCCATGGTTTATGTCCGGGGCGAGAAAAAGGAGCATGGTAAAGGAAGGCAGGTGGAGGGAGTTATGGCCAGAGGCAGCCGCGTACTATTAGTGGAAGATTTAATCAGTACCGGCAAAAGCTCGCTTTCGGCAGTTGAAGCAATCCGCAGAGAGGGAGGCAAAATAGATACCTGTATTGCCTTTTTTAATTATGGATTAAGCGAAGCTGTGCAAAAATATCGGGATTTGGCGGTTAATTTATATACCCTTACCACCTTGGATATTGTTTTGGCGGTGGCGCAACAGGTAAGTCTTATTGGCAAAAAAGAAGCGGATATTGTTTTTGCCTGGCAAAAGGACCCAATTGCCTGGGAGAAGAGCATGCGAGCCAAAGAAGAAAAACCAACAGAATACTAACACTTGACTAAAACCTCTCTTTTTTGCTATAATAAATTATGCCGCTAACAAAATACATCTTTGTATCGGGTGGAGTGATTTCCGGTATCGGCAAGGGCACCACCACCGCCTCAATTGCTTTTTTGCTTAAATCTGCCGGCTTCACAGTTGCTCCCCTCAAATTTGAAAATTATCTCAATCTTGATGCCGGCACTATCAATCCCATTGAACACGGCGATCCGTTTTTGTGTCAAGACGGCACCGAGGCAGATATGGATATTGGCACTTATGAAAAATTTCTCGATGAAGATATGGGCCGGGATAATTTTGTCACCATGGGCCAAATTTATAAAGAGGTGATTGAGAGGGAGCGGCGATTTGAATATAAAGGTGAAGACGTTGAAGCCATCCCCCATATTACAGACGAAATTATCGCCCGCATCGAGGAATTGGGTAAAAAAAAGAAAGCGGATATTGTCATTATAGAGCTGGGCGGAACAGCCGGGGAGTACCAGAATGTATTTTACTATGAAGCCTCCCGCATCATGACTCTTAAAAAGCCCGGCGATGTTTTGCATATCCATGTAAGCTATGTGCCTACCCCGCCCCATTTGGGGGAGCCCAAAACCAAACCCACCCAGCTATCGGTGCGCACGTTAAACTCCATGGGAATTCAGCCGGACTTTATTATTGCCAGAAGCGAAAAATATCTGGATGCCCGCAGAAGAAACAGGTTTGCCCTTTTTTGCAATATGCATCCGGAAGATATTATCTCCAATCCTGACCTGCCCACAGTCTATGAAATCCCCAGTATGCTGGTTAAACAAGGCCTGGATCAAAAAATTCTTGCCAAGCTTGCGCTACCCAAAAGGACGCCTAAAATTAGCCAATGGGAAAATTTATCAAATCGCATCAAAGAAAAGAAAGAAAAGCAAATTGAGATAGCCATTATCGGCAAATATTTCGGCACCGGTGATTACCAGTTGCGGGACTCCTACGCCGCCCTTTTTGATGCCATTGATCATGCCGGTTGGAAAGTTAACGTGTCGATAAAAACCCGCTGGGTGGACGCGGAAAAAGTTACTAAAGAAACGGTAAACAGTATTATTGGCAATCCGGACGGCATTATTGTGCCTATCGGCTGGGGAGAGCGGGGAGCCGAGGGAATGATTGAGGCGGCCGGCTACGCCCGCAAAAAGAAAATCCCCTATCTGGGGCTTTGCTATGGCATGCAGTTGGCGGTAGTGGCGTTTGCCAGAGAGGTGCTGGGCTGGAAAAGCGCCAATACCACGGAAAACGATGCCAAAACAGCTTATCCGGTTATTCATCTGATGCCGGCCCAAAAAGCCCACATGGAGCGCAGAGCTTATGGCGGCACCATGCGTTTGGGCGCTTGGGAAGCAATAGTTAAACCAAATACCATTGCCTACGAGGCCTATGAAAGGACAGGAGCATTTATTGACAAAAAGCGGGGATTGACCAGCGAACGCCACCGTCACCGATACGAATTTAATAGCGATTACGCCCTTGATTTTGAAAAAAACGGTCTGATTATATCAGCCCACTCTACTGTAGAGAATTTAGTGGAAATTATCGAATTGTCAAAGAAAGACCACCCATTTTATTTAGGTACTCAAGGCCATCCGGAATATAAAAGCCGGCCTCTTCGACCGCATCCGATATTCGTGGCATTTTTACAGGCATGCGCATGATTTTTGTTATTGATTTTGGTTCACAAACAACACACCTTATTGGTAGAAGGTTTAGCGACCACGGCGTACCAGTTAAAATTATTGATCCGGAAGAGGCGCTAGCTCAAATAATCAAAACTAAACCTCAGGGCATCATTTTATCCGGAGGTCCGGCTTCTGTTTATGAAAAAGGTGCGCCCACGATTGATAAAAAGATTTTTCAGCTAAGCATTCCCATTTTGGGTATTTGCTACGGCTGGCAGCTAACCGCACATCTTTTGAATGGAAAGGTTATCGGTGGGCACAAAGAGTACGGCCCGGCTAATCTGAATATTATCAAAGGAGGCTTACTTCTTACCGGTGTTGATAATAACTCCATAGTCTGGGTCAGTCATGGCGATACGGTGGTAGAGATACCAAAAGGGTTTAACTACTTGGCAGGAACCGACAATGTCAAAGCGGCGGCAGTAGGTGATTTAACCAGAAAAATTTTTGGCGTCCAGTTTCATCCGGAGGTTGACCACACTGTTTTTGGCTTACAAATTCTCAAAAACTTCGCCCGGGATATTTGTGGTTTGTCGTGGAAAAAACAAGAGATTGATGTTAAGTCTATTATTGAAGATATCAGGAAAAAAGTTGGTAGCGAAAAAGTTATTTGCGGCGTTTCCGGCGGCGTTGACTCCACAGTGGCGGCGGTTTTAATCGGCAAAGCCATTGGTAAAAATTTACATCCAATTTACATCGAAAGCGGACTTATGAGATTGGGAACAAAGGAAGAAGTAACTGATATTTTTACAAAGCATTTAGGGGTTAAACCCCTTATCGTTGAAGCAAAGAAGGAATTTTTGTCGGCACTGACGGGAGTTGTCGATCCTGAAGAAAAACGAAAAGCCATTGGTCGTTTGTATATCGAATTATTTGAAAGGGAAGCCCGTAAGTTGAAGAACGTCCGCTTTCTGGCCCAGGGAACGATTTATTCTGACATAATTGAGAGCAAAGGCAGCAAAAAAGCGGATAAGATTAAAAGTCATCACAACGTGGGAGGGTTGCCGGATGAGATGAACTTGGAGCTGCTGGAGCCTCTTCGAAATTTCTACAAAGATGAAGTACGGGAAATTGGCAAAAGATTGGGACTACCAAACGAAATAATTTATAAGCAGGTTTTTCCCGGGCCGGGGGCGGCGATACGGATTATCGGCGAGGTCACAGAAGAACGTTTACAAAGACAGCAAAAAGCAGATGAAATTGTGATGCAAGAGATAAAAGAAGCAGGATTTTTTGATAAAGTTTATATGTGCTTTGCCGTGTTATCGAATACCAAAAGTACGGCAGTTAAGGGCGATGAGCGGGCCCACTTGGAAGTTGTAGCAGTCAGAGTTGTGGAGTCAAAAGATGTGATGACTACTGTTTGGTCAAGGTTACCGCATGATTTAATGCAGCGGATTTCCTCCCGTATTGTAAATGAAGTTCCCGGTGTTTCCCGGGTGGTCTACGACATCACCACCAAACCTCCGGCCACCATGGAGTGGGAATAACATTGCATTAGTAGCAACCGATATAGTACAATACTGCTTATGATAACGGTAAATTTCAAACCCGGAGATACTGTCAAAGTTTATCAAAAAGTGGAAGAGGTGGTAACCGTTGCCGGCAAAACCAAGCGGGCCAAAACCAGTGAAGTAAAGACCCGTACCCAGGCATTTGAAGGAGTGGTATTGGCTATTCGGGGAAGCGGAGAAAACAAAAGCTTTACCGTGCGCAAACCCAGCTATGACGGCGTTTTTGTGGAGCGGATTTGGCAGGTAAGTTCTCCGACTATTGACAAAATTATCATTGTGTCCTCGCCAAAAAAGAAACCAAGAAGAGCCAAGCTTTATTATCTTCGCACAGCCAAGACAGAAACGGCATGAATATATACAAGCAGGATATAGGAAAGTACGGAGAAGATTTAGCGGTACAATTCTTAAAGAAAAAGGGCTACAGAATTTTAGAACGGAATTTCCACAAACGCTATGCAGAGATTGATATAGTGGCTATAGATGATGATACACTCGTATTTGTGGAAGTAAAAACCAGAATTTCCGGTGAATTTGGAGAGCCTTTGGAGGGAATAGGGCCGTGGAAACAAAAAGCCCTTAAGCGGGCGGCGCTGTTTTACAAAAGCCTTCATCAGGAGTTGCCGTCTGGTTTGCGCATTGATGCAGTAGCCATTACGCTCTCCCCTGCCAGGGTAGTGGAGCAGATAGAGTTGGTGAAAAATATTATCGGCGGATAGTGATGGTGGCGACCGTTTCACCGGAGGCGGAAGCAACTACGGCAGTTCCTTCTTTGAAAATTACATATTTAGTGTCGGCATCTGTGCCAATTGACGGGTCTTTGGGTATTTCGTTAAGATAAGTTGGCACCAGCTCGTCGGAAAGATCAAGAATACCCGTTCCAATATTGGTGGGAGTGGTAGTGATGTCGCCGGGGATATTGCCGTTATTATCGACAGCATATTGATAAATGGCGCTTGATATTGCGCTTATGTCGCTGCGGCGTTGGGTATCGCGGGCCTGGGCAAATTGTTTGCCCGGACTTACAGCTACTGCCACCACCCCGGTTAAAATAGCAATAATGCCTATTACTACCAAAAGTTCAATCAGAGTAAAACCTTTACTGGTCATAGAACTAATCCTATCGTACGTCTAATTCCAATAAAAATCAAGTTTTAGTTTTGATTATCGGGTGAGCCGGAGAGGAGTCAAACCCGTGATTTCCGGGATGAAAGCCCGATGTCCTAGGCCACTAGACGAACGCGGCGAGCTTGATCTTTAAAATTATATCCTAACCTGGTTCTTTTTTCCAATAAGTAAGGGTCTATTTAAGCAGTACCTGGTCCTTGGTGTAAGCCCAAGGCTTGAATTACATCATCAGCCGAATTGTAAGTTCCTTCCGGAAGCTTTGCTGCAAAAGATTTTTTATCTTCTTCTGAAAAATCCGACAAGTTATTACATGCAGCCACCAGTTGTGCTTTACGGCATTTGCTTGATCTTGCATATTTTTCACCCCCTTTCTAAATTAGTAAAGTGAAATTTTTATATCAAATGTTATATTAGTTGACTGTAATTAAAATTACAAATATTATCTGTGAGCGTTTACAAAAAAATTCGAACTCGCTTTAAGTCGAATCGGTAGCCCGCCTGCGCTTTGCTCTGGCGGGCTTTTGTTCCGCTCGGCCTTCGGCCTCGCTCTATGTATTTTTTGCATAAGACCGAATGCGCGCGATTTTTATTATTATAGTCCCGCTAGGCGGGACAAGTAAAGCACAAAATATTTTTAAGACGAAGGCTATGCTAAAATCCCATCAACCCACCCGCCCAAAAATGGAAGCGGCACCCCCGCTTTTGGGCGAGAGGTCGCCCTAGGGGGCGACTCGCCGATATCATCGGTTTTTTATTTTCGCTTTACAGTCTCTGGTAATCTTTGGTTCTGTTTTATTTCCGCCTGCCGTTGCGGGGGTAATCCGCTTTTCGCCCCCGCCTTTATTATTTGTACCCCTTCTGTTTCCCACCGCTCGCTTCCCCCTCGAGGGGGAAGACTCGCAACTAATTCCGATGGCTCGAGCCGAGTATTTCTAAATTCCGAAAATAATTCTCTCGGCTCTCGCGTTTGTCGGGCTGCCTATCCGAAATAATTTTTAATTCCTAACTCCCGAAACTTTTAACTGACGGCAGCCCTCCTTTTATTCAGGTAATCCCGAAGGGGCGGGGGCGGCGGAGCCGCTTCCAAAAGCAATCGGCCAATTTCCACCATTCCGGCCGATTTTATGCTAAACTGAAACTATGCCCGACGATCAAAACCAAACCCCACCGCCGGAACTAAAGCCCGAGGAAAAACCTGAAGAAAAACCGGTTGAGGAAAATCCCGAGCCGCAACAACCGGCTCCGGTCGAAGAACAGCCTGTCCCGAGCGAAATCGAGGGAAAACCTACGGAAGAAACCCCAGCAACTCCTCCGGAAACTCCGCCGGTTCCTGAAACCCTACCTTCGGCAGGAGAACAACCAAAAACTCCAGAACCACAACCGGAAAATCCTCCCCAACAATCCGAACCACCCCAACCACCCGAAACTCCCAAAATTGAAGAGCCAAAATCAGAACCACCAAAAGAAGAAAAACCAATCGAAACAAAAGTTCCCGAGCTAGAAAAGCCGGAAGTTAATATAGAGGAGGAAGTAAAAAAACAACTTGATGAAAAAGTTTCCGAACTTTTGAAAAAAGCAAATGAAAAAAGAAAAGAGAGACGGGAAGAAAACTTAAATCAAATTGTGGAGTTAGCAAGAAAAAAACAAATTAATAATTTGGATGTCAGAGATTTACTGCAAGTTTCTCAAAGTACTGCATCAAATTATTTGGGAGAATTAGTAAAATCCGGTAGACTAAAAGTTGAGAGGCGAGCCCGTGCAACCGACTACTCGGCCTAATTTAAAAGTTATGACATTGTACAAGAGTACAATGCTACAATAGTAATACGTAGTAGTGAGTGAAATCGAACTATGTCAAAACCTAATTTAGAGAAAGATAAAAAGTTAGTAGTTGATACTATTAGAAAATTAAAATCCTCAAAAGATTTATCTAGCTTTATTGATGACCTTTTAACCGAAGAAGAAATTTTAGATTTAGCTCAAAGATTAAAAATAGCTCAACTTATCCTTGCCGGAAAAAACTATGATGAAATTTCGGAGGCAGTCGGGACAAGTACCTCAACCGTTTCTAAAATAGGACAGGTTTTGAAATATGGCAAAGGTGGTTTAGAAAAAGTCTTGAAGAAAACGAAGGGAGGTGTTAAGAAATGACCGAAGTAACTATGGCTCATATTGTAACCGGAATAATAGGCGGACTTATCAGAGCACTGGTCGGAATAACCAAGTCTTCAACATTTACACCGGAAAAGTTTCAATTTAAGTGGCAGTATTTTAGTTTTTCCCTTTTGGTTTCTGCCATTGTCGGTGTATTATCCGGCATTATTGCCGATGGAGACTGGAAAGTATCATTACTGGCAGGATATGCCGGTACTGACTTTTTAGAAAATCTTTATAGATTGAGGTTTGCGCAGTTTTTTAAGGTAAACTAAAATTTGCAAGTTTAATCAAACCGTATGAAGCTTCAGCGTACTGCTACGTAAACTACCAGAATTTTTCAAATTATTCCATGAGAGTTTTCTAACTGCTGATTTTACTTACTATTATTTTAATAACTATTGATAATTTGATTCTTGTAAAAGTGAGAATTTATTAATCGGAACTATAGCTAGTCCATTTTGACCAACTAGGTAATCTTTGCACTTCTGCTAAAATTCTCCCTGCATTTTTTTCTAGTTGCGAAGGTAAAAGCTGATTAGTAAGCCTGTAAGTAGTTTCCTGTGCGAAAGCAGAATCTAAAAGAGTTCTACTGTCTGTCGTTGATATAGGAATATGAACTCCTATGATGCTAACAGTTTCACTACGGAATCGAGGTGTTCTTTGTTCCCTTGTACCGACTTCATATTGTGAGTTAATATCTAATGTTTCTTCACCTTCCCCAGAACCCTGCTTTCTTGATATAATTATACTTAGGCTAGTTTGGGCGACATCCGGTGCATATTGAGATTCAGTTCTAGAACCACCATCCCAACTATTAAACACTATTTCTTTTGTACGGTATCTGAAAAAGGGATATTGATGTACTAACTCAAGTCCTCCCAATCTGTCACTGTTTGTACCAAATTCAGGCTCAATAATTCTTATCCTACCTCTTCCTTCCCATACAGCCCTTTGGATATATCTTAATCTTTCTTCTACTCGAAACTCACTTAAGATTCCATTAGCTTCTGTCATAGCTGTTGCTCTCTTTTGCTCAAGTTCTCTTTGCCTCTGAGCAACTCTTGCTCTTTCTTCTGCCTCAAGTGTTGCCAAGGTAGCTTCACGATTTCTTACACTGACCTCTTGTTGTCTTACTGTCGCTAAATGACCGCCAACTACTTGTTGAATCTTACCAGCAAAATCTGATAATTCTGGATCTGGTTGAACTTGCTGAATTTCAAATGGTAATTTGAGGAATCCTCGCAAAAATCTAGAAAAACCACCCTCGCGTCTCTGAGGAGGAATTGGTTCTCCTGCATCATTACTTCTAGGTGCTTCAGCACTCATAATAAACAGAGTATAGCTCCATAAATGTTAAAAGTCAAAAAAGATTAGCCAAAACTTAATTTAATCACAAATACTTCTCATAAAGAGTTTGTTTTCTCCTATCGTTGAGCTCATCTTTCTGGTAGAATAACTCTATGGCATTATTTAAAATTAGTGGCTCTGATGTCAAAAAAATTACTGCTAAGGATTTAGATTTAGAAAAGACCCTCCAGAGCCTCTTTGAAAATAATCTCGAGGAAATTTTAAATATCGTTTTTCTTGCACACGAATACTCAACCAGTTTCGGTGGCAGAATTGATACCCTAGGCATAGATAAAAACGGGTCACCCTGCATTATTGAATACAAGAAGAGTCAAAACGACAATGTAATCAATCAAGGACTTTCCTATTTGCGCTGGTTATTAGACCATAAAGCTGATTTTGAAATTCTGTGTCAGAGCAAAAAGATCGATATTGAAATTGATTGGGATTCACCACGCGTTATCTGTATTGCCGAAAGCTACAATAAATTTGACCTTGATACTGCCGACATTTTGCCAATCAATATTGAACTTCTACGCTATCGTATTTACGACGAAGACATTTTGTATATTGAACCAGAAAATTATCAGAAAATAAAAATCTCTACATCTAGTATAACTAAAAAAGTCAAATTTGAAAAAGAAAGGTTGGAAAAATTACAAAAAACCTATTCTGTTGATGATCACCTCAAAAATACTACTGAGAAAATCAAAGCCCTGTATTTGAAATTAAGGGAAAAGATTATTTCAATAGATGAAAGCATAAAAGAAGAGCCGAAGAAGCTCTATATTGCTTATAAATTGGCGACGAACTTTGTTGATGTTGAAGTCAGAAGTAAAGATATAAAGATTTTTCTTAATGTTAGGAGTGGGCAACTCGATGACCCTAAAAATCTTGCAAGGGATCTAACAAAACCAAAACATATTGGACATTGGGGAAATGGAGATTATGAGGTTAAGCTGGAAAATGAAAATCAGCTAGATGAGGTATTTGAATTAATTAAGCAGAGTTACAACTTAAATAAGTAGAACAATTTTATGGCAAAAAGTAATCAGAAATTAGAACTTACTTGGTTTAACAAAGATAAAAGCCTTTTTTATGATTTAGATAAAAAGGAATATGTTTGGGTGGACAAGAAAGACCCAAGAGTTTCAGAACCTCGGATTTTGTTAGAAAAAGAAAGCTTTGGAGAAAGAGATTCAGAAAATATTTTGATTAAAGGCGATAATCTCCTTGCCTTAAAAGCACTTCAACAGGATTACGAAAATAGTATAAAACTCATCTACATTGATCCCCCTTTTAATACAGGTCAAGCGTTTGAACACTATGAGGACGGACTAGAACATTCAATATGGCTAACCATGATGAGAGATAGATTAGAACTCTTGAAAAAATTGCTCAAGCCGGAAGGTGTTATTTGGGTTCATCTTGACGATACAGAATCCCACTATTGCAGAACTTTAATGGATCAAATCTTTGAAAGAAATAATTATTTAGCTCAAGTTGCTTATGAGAGATCAGGCAGTGCAGGGATTGGTCAAGGAGGAAGATTTTTGGTTAATACTCACGAGGTAATAGTTGCATATGCTAGAGATATAAATAAATTTTCAATAGTACAACCTCTTACTAAACAACCCCTAGAGAAAAAGGTGATGGTTCGATATAAACATATTTTAGTTGATGTGGGGCAGAAGACTTTACTGGAAGAATTTGAAGCAAAGTCTAACAAGGAAAAAGTAAGGGTATACAAACATGTTAATTTTAAGATTAGCTCAGTTTCATTAAAAAACTTTGAGGAAAGAGAGCAAGAAATACTAGAAGAATACGTTAAATATTTTCCTAAAATTTTTAGAACCACTAATCCCCAGAAAGAGAACTCATTCCAACGAGAATTAATTTCCAAAATGGAAAAGCAGTTTTTATATTCTGTGGAGTATGTCCCGAGTCGTGGTAAATATCAAGCGAAACTGACAACGAATTATTATTTCAACAAAGAAATTTTTGCATGGCTTAAGGATTCCGCTTTAATCCAAGACGGAAAAGTTGTTAAGCAAAACAAAATGAGTGATTTTTGGACGCACGCAGAAATACCAAAAGCGGATTTAGCAAACGAAGGAAATGTTGATTTCAGAAGGGGTAAAAAACCAGAAACATTGATTAAAAGAATTATTGATTTATCTACTTCTGAAGGAGATTTTGTTTTAGATTCTTTTTCCGGTTCTGGAACAACGGGAGCGGTGGCACATAAAATAGGCAGGAAGTGGATAATGGTTGAAATGGGAGAACATGCCAAAACTCACATTATCCCCCGAATGAAAGCGGTAATATCTGGTAAAGATCAAGGTGGTATAAGCAAAGAAGTTGGTTGGAAAGGTGGAAGTGGGTTTAAGTATTTTGAACTGGGAGATAGTTTGTTTGTTGAGGATGATGACCTTAAACTTACAATTCTGAATCCTAAAATGTATAATGGCCCGCTTATTCGGGCAGTTTTGAAAGTAGAAGGGTTTAAACTTTTCAATCCAGACAACGGCCTACATGGAATATCTGGCAGAACTATTGCCCATGTTACAGAACAATATTTGAACCAAAACTATATTGATGTATTATTGCGGGAAGTTGGAGATAGAGCCGATTATTTAGTTATTTATGCAAAAACAATATCAAGTAAAATTAAACTACCGGAAAATGTGGAAGTGCGGCGTATACCGGATGTGTTACTAAAGAGATTCAAAGTATGAAAAGCATAGTTGAAAAACTGAACAAAGAACTAAGTTTGAGAAAGCCCCAAGAGTTATCTTTGGTGAAACTCCATGCTCTTTTAGAAAATGTGAGCCTTGGAAAAGAAGCACTTGAAGATATTGAAGCAAGACTTGTTGGCAATATTAAATTTGATACAGAGTTTCCATCCTTTACTTTTGCATTAGCAACTGGCGTTGGAAAAACAAGGCTAATGGCAGCAATGATCGCCTATCTGTATTATACAAAGGGGCTGAAAGATTTTTTTATTTTGACTCCTGGAGAAACGATATACACTAAAACTATTGATAACTTTACACCCTCAAGTAAAAAGTATGTTTTTGACGGGCTAACTGATTTTCCAATGTTTAATCTTGTTACAGGAGAGAACTATACTCACGCAAACTTTGGCAACCAATTATTTGATGCGGTCAATATTTATGTCTTCAATATACAAAAGATTTTCAATGAGAGAACTGATGTTGAGTTTCGGTTTCATCGCTATCAAGAAACATTAGGGTCAAGTTTTGCCGAGCTCTTACAGCAAAAAGATTTAGTAATTCTGATGGATGAAAGTCATCGTTATAGAGGTCCAAAATCCATCAAGGCAATCAATCATCTCAAACCAGAATTGGGACTGGAATTTACAGCAACACCAATAAGTGAAAACGTTGTTTACTCGTATAGTTTGGCTGATGCTATCAAGGACTCTAAGACAGCACTGGAAAGTCTTACAAATGGCAATGGTGCAAAAGGTGGTTATATCAAGGTTCCGTATGTGGTAGCGAGGAGTGATGATTTTACTTACAAAGGAGATATTGAACTTGTTAAACTTGAAGATGGGATACGCCGCCATCAGGCAAAGAAAGCATTAGTTGAGGAATACTGCAAAAATAATAAACTGCCTTTTGTTTTACCTGTTACCCTAATCACTACTAAGAACATTCAGCACGCTAAAGACGTAAAAGCCCTTATCGAAAGTGATAATTTTTTTGATGGTTACTACAAAGGCAAGACATTATTAGTTACAAGCGAAAGTGAAGTTGACTCTATACACCAGCTTTTACAACTCGAAGAGCCGTATCCTAAAAATAAAAACGAAATAGTCATTCACGTAGACAAACTTAAAGAAGGTTGGGATGTAAAAAATGTCTATACAATTATTCCTTTTAGGGCATCCATTAGTAAAACACTTATTGAGCAAACGATTGGTCGAGGGTTGCGTTTACCTTTTGGGCAATTAACAGGAATTGAAGAATTGGATAGCCTTGATATTATTTCTCATGATAATTTTGCCCGGGTGTTAGCTGTTGCTCACGAAATAGCTGAAGGATTGTTGGGAGTCAAAAAAGCCGAGAAAAAAGAGGAATTAAAAACCTACGAGATAAAACCTACTGAAAATAAAAAACTGTGGGTTAAAATACCGCTTGTCGAAGCAAAAGTATATTCAAGCAATGAGCTGGAATTTTTCCCAATTAAACTACGACTTGAGGAGTTAAAGAAAATTACCCCAAAACTTTTTAAGACAGATATTGTCACAAAACAAAAAGAAGACATTGGTGAAGCGGAAGTTAAAGAGGAAATTGATCCCATAAACAGATTCGTTCGTTTGATTATCCAAGAAATGACCGAATTGGATATCTCACACAAGGCAGTTTTACAAAAGATTGTCAAACATTATCTCGATCAACTAAGTATTAAGGGTAAAGATTTATCAAAAATTGTCAAACTGCATGAACAGACAATTATTGATGACATAGTTCCGCAGATTTTCGATAAACTAAACGAACAGACAAAAATAAAATACAAGGTTATTGATGACCAACTGCCTTTTGAGCCGTATTTGAAAACTGTAAAAGTATCGGCTGTCCCGCTTGATAAAGATGGGGTAAGTGAGGCAGAATCACGAGGAAATATCATTGATGGTTACAAGCGAAGTGTTTACTCAAGTTATGTGTTTGACTCCGCGCAGGAGAAATTATTAGCTGACTCGCTGGAAAATGACAAGAGTGTGATTAGTTGGGTCAGACTTCGTACTGGACAGTTGCCAATTAGGTATATTTATGGAGACTATAACCCGGATTTTGTAGTTGAACGAAAAGATGCCAACTATTTAGTTGAGGTAAAAGATAAAAGTAAGCTGGATAAAAAAGATCCTGAAGTAATAGAGAAAGCAAAACAAGCTGAAGAATGGTGTGAAATTGCCTCAAAAGCTACTGGCAAGAAATGGGTTTATAAGTTGTTACCCCATACTTCTATTAACAGAGTAAATAGTTTTGATGCAATTGTGAGTAGTGCATATAAAATTGTCTAACCCCACCCATTTCTCTATCTTCTGATCCGGATTTCTGCTAAAATTGAGCTCTAAATGCCAATTATTCATAATCAGATAAATTTATTTTGGAGCAGACCAACTCTTGCTAACTTCAAGAAAAGCTTTTTTAGTAAAAGAATATATACCGAGGAAGACGCCGATCTGTTTTTAAAAATAGGTGCGTATTTAATAGAAGAGGCCAGAAGATATTCTGAAGAGCATCGTCCCTGGCATGAATCAGAAAAATATGAGATTTGGAAGAATCCGATTATGGAGAATATTGACTATTCAATTGGTGCTGAATATTTAATGAAGGGTGTGTTTTTGAAAAATGGTTATGCAGTAAATACATCACCGAATTCAGGATTATCACATCCTATTAAACTCAAAAATAACAGAGGTAAACTTTCTCAAACAGAGGTCCACTTAATAAATTATACTGTTCAGCATATTGCAAAAATAGTTGATTTCACTGAATTTGATGCCAAACAGAAACAGGATAAAGAAACCGAAAGAGCTAAGGATAAGGGAGACCGGCTTAGAGGAATTACCAGTATGGGTATTCCTCATCCCACACCTAGACAACTTTTAGAATATATTCAATTTAAAAGAAACCATTCCTTACATAGACCATTTATTATTACCGAATTTACTGGAATTACAAGGCAATTGTTTGATTTTTTGGAATACATAGCTCAAAAAGGTGCTGGATCAACGCTTAAAGAGTTAGCAAAACTTATAGAGGATTAATATGCCAAGACCAAAATTCAAAACATTAATTATAGTCCCATATTTACCTTTAGAAGGTGTCATTGAGTTTAGTGGATTAAAGCTTTGGTCATTTCAGAAAAATCTTGATCAATTTGTTAAAGATGAACCTTTAAAAGACCACCTTAAAAAGCTCACTTCTTGCTATCAGTTTTATAGAGGTCATGTTTTACAGAACCCTACTATTATTTCTGTTGGTAGAGCAGATTTTTCAAATCCGTCAAGAAAAACAATTGCAAAAATTGAAGCTCTTAAAAACATACTTTTACTAGCTTCTGTGCTTGAGAATAATTCCTGGTCCTTTACAACCAGTGATAACTTCGAGGTTTTTTATCAAAGATTTAATGTTGGAGATGATAATATCTCTACAAGCGGAGGTTCGATACATAGAATCTTAGCAGGTGGGTATAAATTAGGAGATATAGCATTTACCAAACCAGAGCATGTTAATATCCCATTAAGATTTAGTGCGAAAGGTTCCATAATAAGAGCTTTGGAGGATTGTCTTATAAATTCTTCTACTGTTCCAGCAAAAAGCCAAGTGATTCAAGCACTAAACCCCTTCTTTAATGCTTATCGTAATAGCCATGAACATTCCCTTCAATCCAGAATCCTACTATTAATTATGACCTTTGAGTTATTATTTGGAGAAACCGGAAGGCCTCAGTTTAGAACTAATATACAAAGATATTCTACTTTAGGTAGCTCCCTTACTATGCCGACTCACAACTATCCAATAGTAAACTATGGGAGAGTAACATCGCACGAACAACTTACATTGAATCAAATTTGGGCAGAGGAATTTTATAAACTAAGGCACAAAATTATTCATGGAGATACTGTATATAGTGATGATTTTATTTTTAGCGACTTATTAAGTTTGGTTACTCCTAGAGAACCACATTTCGCAATTTCAGTTAATTTTTTTGTCGTTTGTGTAATTAATAAGTTGAGAGATTTAGGATTTACCAATGTACCTCGTTTAGTAATAAATCCTAATGCTAGAGCAGGATTATTTACAAAGAATATATCCGGTATAAAGAATGAGACTTTTAAGTTAGAAGAAATTATTACACTATAAATATGGCAAGAGAAGAAATTATAGAAAAGTTGGATAAATTTCTAGCAAAATATTCAGTGCCTGATGAAGAATGTTATGTTGTGTATTTGCTAGTTGAAATTAGAAAACTTTTAGAAAGAGAAGGTAGCCCAAAGTTTCCTTTAGTCAGATTCTATTGCGATTGGACAGTACATACAAAAAAAGACCGGAGCCTTCAAGCAATCAAAGAAATAGTAGATAGGATTGACGGCTGTTTTTCTATACAATCCCATTATCTACTGAAGAGTGATGAAATATTTAATTTCCTGAAAATGGCTGAATTAAGAAAAGAGTTTAACCAATTATTCAAGAGGTACAACTTACAAACTAATATATTGGGAGGTGATATTAGCTGGGCAAGTTTTGTTGACACCTTAACTAAAGCCCTATCCGAACAACCAATTTTAAATCCAAAGGCGGGGATAAAATCAATTAGCCTTGTTCCCTTCGGTAAAGGAAGGAATGCAATAAATATAGAATTTACTGACGGGAGAACAGATGCCATGGTTGGTGGCGAAAGATAAACCATGGTATGATTTTTTTAATCAAGAGAGGAAAAACAGTTTATTTACCTATCTTTTTTAAGAGTTGTTTGAGCCTCACTTTACTAAAAATATCCTTTCTTGATATAGAAAATCCCAGTTGAAAAATTAGTTAAAACTGCTATATTAAAACCGTACTCAAATTTTTCCTTGCGATTTTTAATGGCCGCTTTGGACAGATTCGCAAGGATTTGAGTACGCCAGAGCGGCCATTTTAGTTTTTAAAAATGTTCTTTAAAATTTTTGCGTTTTTTGGGATTGCCTTTAGCAATCCGTTCGAGCGACAGTTTTTAGAGCTTCGGCCGAAGGCCGAGCGGAACAAAAGCCCGCCAGAGCAAAGCGCAGGCGGGCTACCGATTCGACTTAAAGCGAGTTCGAATTTTTTTGTAAACGCTCACCATTTCGGATTTTGAAGCGGGATTGCCGGATTGGCTCCGGCTGGGTGGGGTCAGCCGGAGCTCTGCAAAGCCCCGATTGAATTCCGGCATAAGTCGCCGGTTAAAAAGAACAAAAAACGAGGAACGCAAAAATTTTACTTATATGAAATACATCGCATATTGTAGGAAATCTACAGATGAAAAAGATAAGCAGGTCTTATCTATTGATCAGCAAATTGCAGAACTAAAAGAATTTGCCCTAAGAGAACATTTAGAAGTAATTGATTTTGTAACCGAGGCGAAAACCGCCAAAATCCCCGGCAGAGAGCAATTTGCCAATCTTTTAAATAGAATTGAAAAGGGGGAAGCACAGGGTATAGTTTCATGGC
>JACOYD010000014.1 GCA_016182055.1 Candidatus Microgenomates bacterium
CTGGTCCTGTCAAGAAAAGTTTGAGAGGGAGCCAAAACTTCCATAGAGAGTCCGTCTTTGGTTTTGAGAACGTCGCCGGTCGACAAATAGCGGATTTTTTCGTCTTTGGCGGAGAGGGCGTTTTGCAGCTCCCGAAAGCCGGCGCTTTTATTGACTAAGTTTTCACTATAAAAAGATAAAACAGTATAGCTTTGTAGAACATCGATGAGGCCGGCAAAATGATCCTGATGAGGATGACTTAAAATAACAACATCAATGGTCCTGTCCCAAAAAGGCATATGTTTTGACAAACAATCAAGCACTCGTCTGTCCGGACCGCCATCAAGCAAAATGTCTGTTTTTTGCGGCGTGCGGATAAAAATGGCATCTCCCTGGCCTATATCGCAAAAAACCAGATGCAGTTTACCGTCATTAATAGTTATTTCCTGCCAAAGAATAATGCCAACAAGTCCGAAAATGATAAAAAATATTATTGCTAAAACCCGTTTACCTTTACCCATAGCAAAAATAAAAAAACTCATGTTGTGACACTTTATTTGCGATCGCAACTAGTTTGTCATCATTAACGCTCTGACTTTTGTTCGGCAGGCAGTTGGCGATTTCTTAACCATAAATTTCTTAACCATAAGTAGAAGGCTATCAGCAAAAAATAATATCCGGCAATGGAAATAACCGGCATCTCAATTTTGACCAGAAACTGCGGCTGGTTAAAAAGCAAAACAACTTTTTCAAAAAGCAAAAGAAACGGCAGGGTGGATAAAAAGACGAAGTAACTTATAAATGGCAGAAAACTAATCAGCGCCCCCGCAATGCCAATGGTCATCACAATAGGCACCGTCCAAAGAACCAGCGTATTGACCAAAACCGAAACCAGGGAAACCGTCCCAAAGTTAGCCAGCAGAATTGGCAGAGTGGCGGCCTGGGCCACCACTGTGGTTTTGAAGTCTTCCCCCACCCATCCCAATTTATTTAATCTTCCTTCCAAAAGCGGTTTGATAAACAACAGCCCGGCAGTAGCCGCAAACGACAGCTGAAAACCGATATCAAAAAGCAAAGACGGGTCAAAAAATAACATGAAGTATGCGGCCAGCAAAAGACCAAGGGCGGCTGCAGCCTGCCGGTTAAACAGGGAGGCGGTAAAAACCAGACCTCCCATAATCGAGGCCCGCACAATTGAAGGCTCAAACATGGCCAGAGCGGTATAGAATAAAATGCCGGCAATTACGACCATTGCCGCCAACTGCCTTCTCATAATTCTACCAAAAACGCCAACCAGAAACGAAGCCACCATTGATACGTTCATCCCCGATGCCGCTACCACGTGAAGGGTGCCTGTATTTCGCAAAGCTTCGTAAAATGAAGGCGGAAAACTCTCTTTTGCCCCAAGCAGAATGCCATTAAAAAGGGCTGCCGATGTGGCAGGCAAAATCTGCCGTGTTTTATCCAAAATCTGTTGGCGGATACTTGAGGCGACTGCTAACCCCGATTCAATCGGGGCTAATCCCGTACTTCTCTCTTTAGCCTCAATTTTGGGGAAATAAATAAGCAGTCTGCCTTCCTGTTTGCCAGTTTTACCGCTGATTGTTAACTTCTCAGAAACGGACTGCGAGAAAAAATAGTAATACAAACCAAATGATAAGAAGTTTTGTTTTTGTCATAAATCCATGAAGTCAGTAGTGATTCCTCCACCGTCCGAGGAGTCCTTCGGACACCTCGGAGGTGTCTTTAGGCTATGTGCGAAATTCGTGATCTAATAAACCCCAATTTTCTCTTTTATCTGCGAAAAAACTTTACTGCCAACAATCTTTTTTGACAATAACTCATCAACGCTGCTATACGGTCTGTTATCAATAATCTTTTGGGCGGTCACCGGCCCAATCCCGGGCAATTTATCCAATTCCGACAAGCTCGCCGTATTAACATTGATTAATCCCTCTGACGCACCGAACGTCTGATTTGCTGAAACACCGACACTCTGAGTTTTCTGGCTTACCGATTCTCCGGTTCTTGGAATATAAATCTTGCTTCCGTCTTTAAGTTTGACCGCCAAATTAAGATTCTTTGCTATCCACTCCCGGTCGGCCGACTGGGATAATCCTCCCGCCGCAATCAGCCCGTCCTGCAGTCTGGCATCGCTTTTTAACTGGTAAACCCCGGGGGAAACCACTGCTCCCGAAATGTCAACCACAATTTTGTTCTTGACACTGAGCGAAGTCGAAGTGCTGGCTTCTATAGATACTCCTTCCTCCAAAATAACCCCACTCTCTTTGGAATTTTCGCTTTTAACCATGGAGAAAATGCCGGCCAGCACCAAAAGAAGACCAATACTGGATAGAATCAAAGGCAGTTTGTTAGCCGACCACAAAGTTAATAATTTTTCCTGCCACATAAACCACCCTCTTTATTTTCTTACCGTCAAGGTGTTTTTTTACTTTTTCTCTTTTTAACGCTTCCTCTTCTACTTTGTTTTGAAATTTGAAATTTGAAATTTGAAATTTGAAATTGTCTCGGACTTTGCCGTTAATCTGTACCACAACAGTCACCTCTTCTTCCTCCAGCAGTTTTGGATCGTAGGTGGGCCAAGGCTCAAGATGAATTGACCAGTTATCAGTTTTCTGTTGTCTGTTTTCAGATTTTTGTTTACCGGTTTTCTGTTTTTCGGTTACCGATTGACTGATAACCGACTGACTGGGAACAGATAACCGAGAACTGAAAACCGAGAACCGAAGCCGTTGCCACAACTCCTCGGTGATATGCGGGGCAAAAGGAGCCAACATCAATAACATTTGTTCTAAATCAGTCCGTTTAAGAGCTTTTTGATATAGATAAAAGGTATTTAGAAGCTCCATTTGGGCGGCAATGGCGGTGTTGAACCGCAACGCCTCCATATCATTAGTAACTTTTTTGATTGTCTGATGAACCTTTTTGGCGATTTGTGAACCGGCAGGCTCCACATTTTCTTTAGCACTTCTTGCTTGCGACTGCAAATGTTCTTTTTCCACAAAACCGCTTACCAATTTGTAAACCCTCCCCAAAAACCTATAGACCCCGGAAATAGAATTGTCATAGAAGTCTCCGCCTTGAGAAAATGGTCCTAAAAACATCAAATATGTTCGAAGTGTATCAGCTCCATATTTCTTAATATACTCGTCCGGCACCACCACGTTGCCCTTGGACTTGCTCATCTTGCCTCCCTCTTTGATCAGCAATCCATGGGCATAAAATCTGGGGAACGGTTCATCAAAATCAATAAGGCCCAAGTCATGAAACACCATGGTCAAAAATCGCACGTACAGAAGATGAAGTACCGAATGCTCCGCTCCGCCAATGTACATATTGACGGGAAGCCATTTTATTCGGTTATCAGTTTTCTGCTGTCGGTTTTCGGATTCTAGTTTATCGGTTTTCTGTCTTTCGGTTACTGATTGACCGACAACTGATGAACCAGTTTCTGATAACTGAGAACCGAGAACTGATAACTGAAATTTTAGAGATGGAAACGGTATATCATTTCTATCCGTTGCTAAATATCGCAAGAAATACCACGAACTATCAAGAAATGTATCAGACACATCTGTTTCTCGAACAGCATTACCCCCGCAGTTAGGGCATTTAGTGTTGACAAAACTTTCCAGAGAGGCTAATGGCGATTTACCTGTTCCTTTGGGCCGCCAGTCTTTGACATCGGGCAAGAGAACCGGTAGATTTTCTTCTGGTACGGGAAACCAACCGTACATTGGAGATTCTTGATGTGAGAAGTGAGGAATTCTTGATTTCGACTCCTTGATATCTTGATTTCTAGAATTCAAGGATTCAGCATCCCGCTTCTCACTTCCCACCTCAAAATATCCTTTCTTTTCTGAAGCGCATTTCTCACAATAAATCATCGGTATCGGCGGCCCCCAATAACGCTGTCTGGAAATCAACCAATCGCGGAGATGATACTGATTTTTTCTTTTTCCGAATCCTCTCTCTTCCAAAAAATCCTTAATTTTATCCCGGGCCGGATTTGGCGTCGGCATACCTGAAAATTGCTGCGAATTAACTAATATTCCCTCCTCCAACACTTTTTCTTCCGAATCAACCTCTGATAAATCGTCCTTTGCCTTGCCGATAACACGAATGATTGGCAGTTTGTATTTCCTGGCGAAGGCAAAATCGCGGTGGTCAGAACCCGGCACGCCCATCACCGCTCCCGTCCCATAAGTAGCAATGACGTAATCGGCCACCCAAATCGGCACTTTTTGATTATTAACCGGATTTATGCAGTAAAACCCTGTAAATACACCGGTTTTTTCTTTCCCTTCGGCAATTCTCTCTTGTTCTGTCTTTTTCTTAGAACGCTCCACATAGTCTTTTAGCCTCGCAAGTCTTCGACTCTGAGCGCTCAGACCGAAGGGGTGAGACCTTGCAAGGCTACTTGTTATATCTTTAACGAACGGATGCTCTGGCGCCAACACCATATAGGTCACGCCATAAATCGTTTCTGGAAACACGGCCTCTGGGCGATTTTAACCTTTTCTGTCCAGTCAATCTGTGTCAAACCATTAAGCAATCTATCAGCATATTTAGTAATTTTGAAAAACCACTGCTCTAACTCTCTTTTTTCAACAATTGATGAACAACGTTCACATTTCCCGTCAATCACCTGCTCATCAGATAAAACTGTTTTGCACGATGGGCAAAAATTAACCGGCGACTTTTTGCGATAAGCCAGACCTTTTTTGAAAAGCTGGATAAAAATCCACTGGGTCCACTTGTAATAATCCGGATCGTAGGTCTCAACCGTCCGCGACCAGTCGTAGCTATTGCCGGTAGCATGAAGCTGTCTGTAAAAATTTTTCTCACTTATTTTAGCCTGTTCTTTGGGGTGGCGGCCTACTTTAATGGCGTAGTTTTCGCTGTGGATGCCAAAGCCGTCAAGTCCAATGGGCTCAAACACATCATAACCTTGCATTCTTTTGAACCGGCCGTAAACATCGGCGCCGGTAAAGGCATACATATTGCCCACATGCATCCCCTCCGCCGATGGATAGGGAAACATCATTAGATTATAAAATTTTCCTCGAAAATTTTGCGACCTTCGGTCTAAAAAAGGTTTATTTGCACCATCAAAATCTGGAGAATAAATCCCCGACTTCTGCCACACCTCTTGCCATTTAGGTTCAATCTCCAAAGGATTATATTTTGAAATTTGAAATTTGAAATTTGAAATTTGTATGTTCATAGAAATTCTGCGCAAGCGCACAATTTTCATTGAAAACTAAAAATTGAAAATTGAAAATTCTTGTTTAATCCTAACATTGAAAAGAGTTGTTGTCAAACAAATTCTGTGTGATTAAGTTCATTCCTCGTTAAAACGAAGAGTTCGCCTAATGGCGAGTTCGTTTTTCTTTCAGATCACTCGTCATTCACTAAACCCACAAGACGAAATTTTTCAGTAGGCAACCAAAGAGGGCCGCGCCTTTGGCGCGGCCCTCGCCATTGATGATTGCCTGCTGGAAATTTTCCGTCACAGTTCTGCCGAGGGCAAAGGTGGAGAAACCGCAGTCATTGCGGAGAGCTCTCCCCGATTGACCGAGGTATGAACTGTAGGAAAATTTACATTCAGGCTGTCCTTTTACCGCCATCTTTTGGACAAGCAAAAGATGGCAAACATTCTCTGAATAAGCAGAGAAAAATAATATAAATATAAGTTGAGATTGTTTGATATATTCCTATACCATCTTACTAGCTTGACAAGGTAGGTACTGACTATATAAGGTATATATTAGATACAGTTTTTATTTTCCCGTCACGGGAAACTGCTTAAAAAATATAATGAACAAACCTGCCAACGGCTTAATT
>JACOYD010000055.1 GCA_016182055.1 Candidatus Microgenomates bacterium
TTGCTGCTTTAGTTTTTGGAGGATTTTTGTAACAACAATTGGGGCAACTTTCTTCTTCGCCAAAAAATCTGTTATTTCTTTTTGACTGCGGGGCCGATAGGAAAGAAAGCGAAGCGCCCGGTCATAGAATTTTTGAAAAAGATCCATTAGCCTTCTTGTTCTTCAATACCCACTGCCACTTGGGGTTGGGATTTTTTGGAGGTGTCTATAATGGCGGCGTGAATTTTTTTGGCAATGTCCGGTTTTTCCTGCAGAAACAAAATGGCCGCCTGCTTGCCCTGCCCAATCATAGTTTCCCCAAAACGGATAAATGCTCCTGATTTATTCAAAATTCCCATATCCAAACCTACATCAATTAATCCCCCCTCTTTGGAAATACCGCTATGGGCCAATACATCAAATTCGGCCATGCGAAAAGGAGGAGCCACTTTGTTTTTGACAATTTTAACCCGGGAACGGGAACCAATCACCCTTTCTCCTTCTTTAAGCGTTTCTATTTTGCGAATATCCAGTCTGACGGAGGCGTAAAACTTAAGCGCCAAACCTCCCGGCGTGGTTTCCGGATTACCAAACATCACTCCGATTTTTTGTCTAAGCTGGTTGGTAAAAATAACGATGGTTTTGGACTTGGAAATAGCCCCCGTCAGTTTGCGCAGGGCCTGACTCATCAACCTGGCCTGAACGCCAATCATGGCATCACCCATCTCTCCTTCAATTTCTGCTCTGGGGACCAGCGCCGCCACCGAATCAATCACAATTACGTCCAGTCCGCCTGACCTGATAAGAGTCTCCGTAATCTCCAGAGCCTGCTCGCCGGTATCCGGCTGGGAGATTAATAAATCTTCCAGATTTACTCCAATTGTTTTTGCCCAAAGGGGATCAAGGGCATGCTCGGCATCAATAAAAGCCGCCACCCCTCCCTTTTTTTGAGCCTGGGCAATAATTGAAAGGCAAAGGGTGGTTTTGCCTGATGCCTCCGGTCCAAAAACTTCCACAATCCGTCCTCTGGGAACTCCGCCAATGCCAAGGGCCAAATCAAGAGCAATGGAACCGGTAGAAACTACTTCCACATTAAGCCGTTCAGTTGCTTCACCCAATTTCATGATGGAACCGCGGCCATACTGCTTTTCAATCTGATCCATGGCCAGCCGAATGGCGGCAAGTTTGGGATCATCGGTGATTTTTGGAGTAGTAACGCTAACTTTTGTTTGTGAATTTCCAGCAGGCCTTCCCATAGCGTGGCCAATTCTAGCACTTTTATGTTAAAATACAAGAGGTAAATTTTCGCGGATTCACTTTCTGTCGAGATTTACGAAAAAGTTAGAACCGAATTTCAAAGCTGTTAGCTCGGCCGCTTCCTTCGACTTCGCTCAGGACAAGTCGGCCTCGCTCTAGTATTTTTTGCAAAGACAGAAAAGCAATGCGCGATTTTACTTAAACAGTTACTTAAATAACTGCGCAAGATAGGCAAGAATTCCTAAAATAACAAATATCAAGATAACTAATAATCCTCGTTTTATCTGCTCTTTATTTATATACACGTCTGCAAGAAATCCTTCTGTATATTTTTTCAGATTATAATCAAGTTCAATATTTGGGTTTAACGTTTTAAGCTCCTTGATCAAGTCGCGCTTAAGTGCGGGTGCAAAAAGATTGAAGGGAGATTGAAATACAAAAAAAGTATCGGTGGTTGTATTAATTTGAATAGCGAACACACCTGACGCTAACAACGCCGCTCTTAAGAAAAATAATCCCATCGACATTCGCTTAATCTCATGTATGCTAATAAATACTTCTCTTCGAAAACCTTTTAGTTGAAGGTTATTACTGCTAATAACTGCGTTATAGAAATACTTCTTTTTTGGATTTAGAATAGTAAATATATTTATCCCAGGGAAGAGAGCAGGTAGAATAATTAAAACTGCTACCGCTACAAGCAGTATAGCTACAAATACTGTTTCCATATATTATATCGAACCCACCGGTGTATTGAGTCTTCCATGAGTCTTCCATGAGTCTTCCACTCCCGAAGTGGAATAAGTTCGCACATCGGGATATTTTCTTTTGGTCGGGATGCCGTGAATCGAACACGGACTACCGCACCCCCAGCGCGGCGTACTACCACTATACTACATCCCGAAGCAATTTATTGCGAGGGAAGCAATATTTGTATTTTAACACGTTAAAACGTATAATTCTATAAGTTGTAATGATAAATTGTGTTTTTGAAAACAGAAATGAAACAAGTTTACGGCATGTGGTGGTTCACGCCATTGTCGAAAAAGATGATCGCCTTCTTCTGGAAAAACGAACTCCGGGTATTTTAGAGGGAGGGAAATGGGGACTGCCAAGCGGTTTTCTTGCTAGAGATGAAACTGCCAGCGAAGGAATATTAAGAGAGCTGAAAGAAGAAACGGGATGGCAGGGAGAAATAGTTTCTCTATTTCGAATTAATACAAACCCCGACCGGCCGCATGAAGACAGACAAAATGTTGCTATTGAATTTATTATTAAACCTATTAAGCAGGTGAGTAAACCTGACCAAGAGTCTACAGAGATTAAATGGGTTTCAATAGAAAACCTCCCGCCAGCCAGTGAATTAGCTTTTGACCATGGAGAATCAATAAAGCTGTATCTTAAATACAAAAATAATCCCTATCCTCTCCCGCTATTTACATAAATTCTCCCCAGATGTCTAGCTATTGATGTGTGAAGATTATCTCTTCGGAGATTGTTTTTTTGCCCTTGCTTTTTGGGCCAGGCCTGGTTTGCGCCGTTCTTTAGCACGAGGGTCACGGGTCAGCAGCCCTGCTTTTTTAAGCAGAGGACGCCACTTTTCTTTGTCTTTTTTCTCCAGCGCCCGGGCCATGCCGTGAACTAAAGCTCCCAGCTGACCCGACATGCCACCGCCTGTAACTTTGGCCGTTACGTCAAATTTACCGGCAGTATCGGTTACCGCAAACGGCATGCCGTAAGCTATCTGTCTTGTCTGTCCGTAAAAATACTGCTCTACTGGTTTTTCATTGACAGTTATCTTTCCGCTGCCGGAAGAATAAAGACGAACTCGGGCTATTGCCTCTCTGCGCCGTCCTACAGTAAGAATATACTCCTTCTTTTCAGGTTTTACTTCTTTTGCAACTTCTGTTTTTTCTGTCTTTTTTCTCACCATAACTAAGTTTTGAGTTTTGAGTTTTGAGTTTTGAGTTTATCTTGATACGGGTGTTCCTCTCCGGCAAAAACAAAAAGCCTTTTTAGCCTTCTGTCCCTTAATTTATTTTGCGGCAGCATGCCGCGGACTGCATGAATAATAACATCCTGGGGTTTTCTGGCTTTAAGTTTATCAAATGTTTCAACTCTAAGTCCGCCGGGGTAGCCTGAATGGCGATAAAATTTCTTTTGCATTTCTTTTTTGCCTGTTACAAAAACCTCTTTGGCATTGGTAACCACCACATAGTCCCCGCAGTCAAGATGGGCAACATAATAAGGTTTCTGCTTACCCATAAGTAAACGGGCAATGTAAACAGCTGTTCTTCCTAAAACTTTTCCTTTAACATCAACTATATGCCACTGTTGCTTGATATCTGACGCTTTGGTTGTTTTCATGCTTTTGGAACCGCCTTTCTCTTTTTTGCCGCCGGTTTCACTCCAACTGGTTTATCTTTTTTTTCTATCGATAATTTTCTATTCTCTATGGCTTCTCTTTCCACCCATTCCAGAAGTACCATTGCGGCGGAATCGCCTAAACGCTCTCCCAAATGAATAATACGGGCAAATCCGCTGGTTCTGTTTTTAAGCTGCGGCGCGATTGTTTCAGTCAAAATTACAACTGCTTCTTTTGGTAAAACTTTCACCAGCGCTCTTCTTTGAACATTCGTCGCCTTCTTGGCCTTGGTAACAAGTTTATCAATCAGAGGCTTTATGGCTTTGGCCCGGGCCAGTGTAGTCTTTATTCTGCCATGCACAATAAACTCTCCCACTAAATTACGGAAGAGTAATCGTCTTTCATCTTTGGTTCTACCCAATTTTCTACCAAAAACACGATGGCGCATAAGAGTATCTTTTGTTAGACGGTAAGGGCCACGCCTTTCTCACGAAGCTTCTCATCAATTATGGAAAGGGATTTCTCACCAACGTTTTTAAGACTGGTAAGTTCCTTTCTGGGAGTTCCCAGGAGCTGACCAATAGTGTCTATTCCTCCATTTTTAAGACTGTTATATACTCGGGTTGGCAAATCAAGTTCATCAACGGTCATCTTTAAGATATCATCTGAAACATTAGGGCTTATTGCCACACCGCTATCTGCCACGGAAGCCTTTGGCTCGTAAATCTGCAGTGTATAGGAAACGAGAGTTTTGGCCGCCTCCTCCAAGGCAAATTTGGGAGAAATAGTTCCGTCGGTATAAATTTCCAGAATAAGCTTATCCAAATTAGTCATTCTCCCCACCCTGGTTTCCTCTACCTGATAATTTACCCGTGTTACGGGGGTAAAGATGGCATCAATGGGAATAACGCCTATAGAACTGCTTTTGCGCTCCTCCGCCAGTGAGTAACCGTATCCTTTCTCTACTGTCGCCTCCAGCTCCAAGCGGGATTTTTTGTCTGCCAGATTACCCAGCTTCAAGTCTTTATTAACAATTTCTATACTGGCATTTTTCTCAAAATCAGCGGCTGTAACTTCTCCCGGTCCTGTTTTGGAAAGCGTAAGTTTTGCTCCCCCTTCATCAAACAAGCGCACCCGTAATTTTTTAATATTAAGAATAAGTTCAATAGTATCCTCCTTAAGTCCGGATAAGGTGGAAAATTGATGTTTGACGCCATTTATCTTGACAGTAGTAACAGCGGCTCCGGGAAGAGCGGAGAGCAAAATACGGCGCAGGGTATTGCCCAGGGTTTGACCAAACCCCAAATCAAGCGGCTCGATAATAAATCGGCCGTAGTCGTCTCTTTCCTCTTTGGCATGAACTTTAAAATTTGGACCAATCATATAAATAAACTATCGAGAATAATATTCTACTATAAGTTGCTCATTAATGCTAGTATCAATATCATCTCTGGTCGGCAGCATTTTTACCTTTCCCGCTGGCCCTTGTCTTTGTAGCCAGTTGGGGAGGGAAATGTCTTTATCTTCAAGGGCTTCCTTTATAATCGGAATATTGGCCGCTTTGTCAGAAAGAGTAATAATGTCATTGGCTTTGATTTGATAAGATGATATGGTAACTGTCTTGCCGTTTACCAGAATATGCCCATGTGAAACAAGCTGTCTGGCAAAAGCTCGTGTTTTAGCCAGTCTTAATTTATAAACAACATTATCCAGTCTTCGCTCTAAAATTGACAAAAGAACTGTTCCCGTTTCACCCTTCTTTTTTTGGGCTGCTTTTACATATTTGACAAACTGGCGCTCCAAAACCCCATAAATGCGCTTGACTTTTTGTTTTTCTCTCATCTGCTGGCCAAATTCCGACAGTCTTCTCCTTGTTCTTTTTGTGCCGTGCTGTCCGGGAGGCACGTTTAAGCGCCGCTCCAAAGAGGTCGAAGTTTTTTCCAGAACATTAAATCCTTCTCTTCTGGCTAATCTATGTTTTGGTCCTGTATATCTTGCCATATAACCTCGCTTTGCTCGGTAATTTCCAATACTACCAATACATACCAATACTACCAATAATAAAATTATTTAAATATTTGTAGTATTTGACATTGGTAGTATTTGTAGTATTCATGCTATACCCGCCGCTTCTTCTTCTGTCTGGGGCCGTTGTGCGGAATCGGCGTCACATCGGCAATCATCGAAATGGACAGCCCGGCTCCTTTAAGTCCTCTCAAGGCCGCGTCTCTGCCTACTCCCGGACCTTTTACGTATACGTCCACAGTTTTGACACCAGAGAGCAGTGCCTTTCTGGCAATAGTTTCCACAGCGGTGGTAGCGGCAAAGGGGGTAGATTTACGTGCTCCCTTAAAGCCGGCTGCCCCAGCCGAGCCCCAAAAAAGCGTATTGCCCAAATCATCGGTTATGGTAACCAGCGTATTATTAAAGGTCGCATTAATATAAACCCGGCCACGATCGCCAACGACTTTTGCTGTTTTTGTTTTCTTTTTAGTTTCTTTCACCATATATCTAGCGTTTAGTTATTTATTTTCTAGACGCTGTCATTTCTTTGGCTCGGCCGGTTTGGCTTTGTCATCGGCAATAAGGCCCATGCGAACAGCCACTTCCTTTTTGATAGCGCCAATTGTGACCCGTTTGCCCCGCTTGGTTCGAGCGTTTGAACGGGTTCTTTGCCCGCGTACAGGCAGATTATGACTATGACGCATTCCCCGATAACTGCCAACGTCTTTAAGCCTTTTAATATTGCCCTGCACTTCGCTTCGCAAATCGCCTTCAATCTTGTATTTTTCCAGTGCTTTTTGAATGCGGTTGATCTCTTCTTCCGACATCACGCTGGATTTTTTGGCAAAATCGATATTGGCTTCCTCTAAAATTCCTTTGACATTGCTTCTGCCCACCCCATACAAATAGGTTAGGGCAATATCAATCCGTTTCTGATCGGGAATAGTAACTCCTAAAATCCTCATAAACAATTTATCCCTGGCGCTGTTTGTGCCTGGGGTTTTGGCAAATAATATAAATAGTTCCTCTTCTTTTTACAAATTTGCAATTTCGGCATCTTTTTTTAACACTCGCTTGTACCTTCATATTGTCTAGCGTTTAGTTTGCTAGCGGCTAGCGTTTAGTTGTTTTATTTTAACTAGACGCTAAACGCTAATTCCTAGACGCTATTTGTACCTAAAGGTAATCCTGCCCTTGGTTTTATCGTATGGTGTCATTTCCAGACGAACTCTGTCTCCCGGTAAAATCTTAATATAGTTAATGCGCATTTTTCCCGATAAATGACATAAGATAATGCTTTGGTCTGCCAGTCTTACTCTAAATAGGGTATTGGGCAAGTTTTCTAAAACTGTACCGTCTACCTCAATTGTTCCCTGATGCGTCATAAAACGAAAACGTAATATTTTATTTTATCAAATCAGCCTCAACTAGTCAATACTATCGGATTTTCACCGGTAATGGCAATTGTTCGCTCAAAAAGTCCTGATAAACTCTGGTCTTTGGTGCCAATTGTCCAACCGTCATTATTCCTAAAAATAACTTCCGGCTTTCCCTGATTATAAATTACCTCAACTGCAATTACCATGCCGGGAGCAAGTGGGGGCGTCTTGGCAATACTGCCTCGCAAAAATCCCGCTACTTCCGGTTCTTCATGTAAATTTCTGCCGACTCCATGCCCGACCAAACTTCTTACCACACAATAGCCTGCACCCTCAATAATATTTTGAATTGTTTTTGAGATATGACCAACGTGATTTCCCCCTCTTGCCACTTTTATCCCTTCCTCCAAGGCCTTCTCTCCGATTTTCAAAAATTTATCAATTTCATCTAAGTTTTGACTTTTAAGTTTTGACTTTTGCACTCGCACAGTGTGTGCGGCATCTGTATGAAATCCTTTATAAAACACTCCGCAATCAATCCCTACCACATCCCCCTCCTTAAATCTGTAGCCGGTGGGAATTCCATGCACTACCACATCATTAGTCGAAACGCAAATGGTATGACGGTATCCGCGAACTTTCTTAAATCCCGGCTCTGCCCCGCTTTGCCTGATTAGCTTTTCTGCCAAAGCATCAAGCTCCAACTCACTTACCCCCGGCTTGATGGCCGAAATTACCTGCCGGAGCGTCCGGCCTAAAATGCTTCCGCCTTCACGCATGACTGAAATTTCTTCTTTAGTTTTAAAATGAATCATGCCAGACTTAATTCTTGTAAAAGTGCGTCTATTTTTTTCTCCAGTTCTTCTTTTGTACCATTGTTTTCTATAATATAATCAGCGGCGGCAATTGACCCGCCTTTGTTAAGCTTTTCTATTTCATCTATGTCCCGTTTTCTGGCCTCTGCAGAAGTCAGAGGCCGAATTTGGCGCTTAGCCAGACGCTCATATCTTGTTTTGGAATTGGCAAAAACACCAACAACCTGCAAAGTTTCAAAATGTTCTTTCAGGTACAAATACTCTTCCCAGCTGTACAAACCATCCAAAACTATCATATTGCTGTTTTTCTGTACTTCTTCAATTTTCGGCAAAGCCTTTTGGGCATAGGCCGACATGCCCAGCTCTGCCCGCAGCTTTTCCCGATAAACCTTCTCACTTTCCGCAGAAAGGGGAAGACCCTGTTGTACCAGACCTCTATCCGTTTCATCGCCAAATCGAATAACCGCAAATCCCCGCTGCTTCAAAATATTAACTGCTTCGCTTTTCCCTGCCCCCGGCATACCTACCACTGCCAAAATTTTTTTATCCATGTTTAATCTTGAATATGATATCCTGATGAATTTTATCTATGGTTTGTTCTCCGTTAATTTCAATTAGTAATTGTTTAGCCCGGTAATAGTCAAGCAGGGGCTCTGTCATTTTATGAAAAAGGGCAATTCGCCTTTTTATTGCCTCTGGCGAATCATCTGCCCGTTTCTGCTTAGCCAGACGAAGTTTAAGTCTTTTCCACGCTTCTGCGTCGGATACTCTTATATAAAACACTTTATCTATCATCTCCTTAAACGCCTGGGCCTGAACCAGTGTTCTGGGAAAACCGTCCAGGATATAACCGCCTTCATACTCCGGTTTTGTCAAATATTCCTCTACAATTGATATTGTTTTGTCGTCGGGAACAAGCTGGCCTGCAGCCAATGTTTCTCTGACGTATTTTCCAGATGTACTCTCTTCCATGGCCATTTTTCGGAAAATATCTCCGCTGGCCAGATAAGGAACGCCCAGTTTCTGTCTCAATAAATTACCCTGCGTTGACTTGCCGCTTCCCTGAAGCCCAATAAGAACAATCTTCATATTTACTAAATACAAGCTTTGCTTATTTTAGGAATCCTTCGTAACTGCGCGTTAATAATTGTGCTTCAAGATTCTTTACTAATTCCAGCACCACGGAAACCACGATAAGAATTCCCGTTCCTCCCAAAAGAAGAGTTTGCACATTGGTTATTTGCTGGGCAATTGAAGGAAGGATGGCAATTGTTCCCAGAAAAATGGCCCCGGCCAGAGTTATTCGGGTTAAGATATAGTTGAGAAATGAGGCGGTAGCACTGCCCGGTCTAATTCCCGGCACAAATCCCCCATGCTTTTGAATTTCTGTGGCAATCTTGGTCGGATTGAAAATGACAGCCGTATAAAAATAAGTAAAACCCACCACCAGCAGAAAATAAAAAGCATTATACAAAATACCGGAAGGGTTAAAACTGCCGCTAAAAAAGAGGCCGATCTTTGCCAGAATAGGATTTGGCGCACTTTGCAGAAAGGTGCCGATAAGCGACGGCATCAAAACTATGGAAACGGCAAAGATGATGGGGATTACTCCGGCCTGATTAAGCCGCAGGGGCAAGTGAGTAGATTGACCGCCATACATTTTATTACCTCTAATTCTTTTGGCATAGTGAATGGTGACTCGTCGCGTTGCCTCATTTACCAAAACAATAGCGGCAATTACCAAAAGCCCCAATAGCAAAAATATGCCGATATTAAAAATCTGCTCCTGAGAGAAAGTTGATGCTGTCTGACCAAAGGTAATTGGAATTCTTCCCACAATGCCGGCAAAAATCAAAACGGAAATGCCGTTGCCAATGCCCTGTTCGGAAATAATCTCTCCCAGCCACATCAGAAAAAGCGTTCCTGCCGTCATGGTAAGAATTAGTGCCACCAGAGAAACGGGAGGAAGAATTTGAATAATGTTTTGACTGCGCAAAAGAGCATACATGCCAATGGCCTGTACTATGGAGAGGGGGAGAGTAAACATACGGGTGTACTGATTAATTTTTTGTCTGCCGTATTCACCTTCTTTGGAAAGGGCTTCTAACTTGGGAAATACCAAAGTCAAAAGCTGTAGAATAATGGAAGCATTAATATAGGGGTTAAGTCCCAAAGCCATCACCGAAAAATTGGCCAGAGTTCCGCCGGAGAAAATATCCAACAGCCCCAAAAATTGGTTTTGAGAAAAAAGCTGGCGAAGGGAGGCAATATCTACTCCCGGTGTCGGTACATGGGCAAAAAAACGAAAGACCACCAAAATAGCTATGGTAATAAGAATTTTTTTTCTAAGGTCGGGCAGCTTAAATGCATTGCTAATGGTAGTTAAAATATTATTCATATGCTACTTTGCCTCCCGCTTTGGTAATTTTTTTCTCTGCTCCTTTGGAACAGCGAATTTTGACCGTCAGGGGAACTGTCAGAGTTCCTTCACCAAGAATTTTTACTCCGTAAAGTGTAGCCTGCTCCTGATCAACTATTTTATGGCTGACTAAGGTTTTTAGATCAACAACGGTATTTTTGGGCAAAATATTAAGCACCTTTACGTTTACGGCTATCGGTTTTTTCTTAAAAACGCGGTTTCTGCCGCGGCCGCGCTTAAAGGGCAAGCGCTTAATGATAGAAAGCGCTCCTCCTTCAAATCGCAAAGGAATTTTTCCTCTTGCTTTCTGCCCCTTCGTGCCCCGTCCTGCTGTTTTTCCACGGCCAGAGCCGTGACCCAAACCAAGGCGTTTTTTGCTCCTGGCTTTAATTTTTGGCAAGCTGTTAAGCTTCATCTTTACTCCTTAGTCTTTTAAGCGCTTCCAGCGTAGCATAGACGTTACTAGCCTGATTTTTGCTGCCAAGCGCTTTTGACACAATATCCCGAATTCCCGCCGCCTCCACCACCGCTCGGACTGCCCCTCCGGCAATAACACCGGTGCCATGAGGGGCCGGCTTCAGCAGTATTTTAGAGGCGCCCAGCTTTATAAAAATCTCATGCGGAATGGTGGTGCCTCGCATGGCCACTTTGATAAAATGCTTCTTGGCATAATTGGCGGCTTTGGCAATTGCCGAAGCCACATCGGGAGCTTTTCCCAGTCCCACGCCCACTTTGCCTTTTCTGTCTCCCACCACCACCAAAACGGAAAACCCGCGCTTATTGCCTCCTTTAGTTTTTTTGGAAACTCTGTTTACCTGTACCACCTTTTCTTCAAATTCTTTTTCCATTAAAAAATCAGTCCTCCTTCTCTGGCGCCTTGGGCAAACGCTTTTACTTTACCATGATAAGCATATCTGCCTCTATCAAACACCACTTTGGTAATTTTTTTCTTCAAAGCTCGTGTGGCCAAAAGAAGACCCAATGTTTTTGCTTCAACTCCATCTTTTTTATTTACCGACGCCAGTGTCTCTCCGCGGGCATCATCGATAAGCTGTCCATAGATATATCTGTTTGAACGAAACACGCTTAACCTAATTCTATCGCTTTGAGCGCGGATTTTCGCCCTCACCCTGTTTTGTCTTCTTTTCTTTGACAATAAATATTTTCTGTCCATATTTTTCTCTGCTTATTTTGCTCCTGTGGCCATAGCCTTGGCTTTTCCTGCTTTTCGGCGAATTCGCTCGCCCTCATATTTAATTCCTTTCCCCTTGTAGGGCTCGGCCGGCCGACTGCTACGAATAGTATGAGCTATTTGACCAACCAGCTGTTTATCGATACCGGAAACGGTTATTTTGTTTTCCGAAACGGCAAAGGAAATGCCCTCCGGAGCGGCAAATTTTACCGGATGAGAAAATCCCACCGACAAAACCAGTTGGTCACCCTCCACCTGGGCCCGAAACCCAACTCCGGAAAGCTCCAGCGTTTTCTTAAAACCTTCGTTTACCCCCACAAACATATTGATAAAAAGTGAGCGGATAAGCCCATGCAGCGCTTTGATTTTTTTTTCATTACCGGTACGCGAAATAACTATCTCGCCGTTTTGCACGGCTACGTTGATGTCGCTAGGCAGTCCCAACAACAATGTCCCCTTGGAACCTTCTACTTTGGCGCTGTTTTTCTCCAGAGTAACTTTGGTATTTTCCGGAATTTTTACAATAAGCGGTTTAATTTTTACCATACTTTACACAACACCTCTCCTCCCAGATTATTTTTAATTGCTTCTTCTTTGGTCATGATGCCTTTCGATGTTGATACAATAACTATACCAAACCCGCCAAAAACCCGCGGAATACGGTTTTTCCCCACATAGACGCGAAGTCCCGGTTTGGAAACAAGCTTCAAATTAGTCAAGGCCGCTTTCCGCCTGGGATAAGCCAGAGTTATTATGATTGTTTTTTTGACTGGCGTAGAAACTTTTACCTCTTCTATAAATCCCCGCTTTTTAAGAATTTTGCCGATTTCCCAAAGAACTTTTCCATAGGGAGTTTCCACGGTCTTATGCCGGGCCAGGTACCCGTTTTTTATCCTGATTAAAAAATCTCCAATTAACATATTTTTACCAGCTTGATTTTGCTACTCCCGGCAGTTCGCCTTTATGGGCCAGCTCTCTAAAACAAAGCCGGCAAACTCCGAATCGGCGCATATAGGCCCGGGCCCGTCCGCAGAAACTGCATCTGTTATGTTCCCGGGTGCTAAATTTCTGCTTTTTCTTAAATTTAACGATATTTGATACTTTCGCCATATTAACTCTTCACTTTTCTAAAAGGCATTCCCATTATCTCCAGTAATTTTTGGGCCTGGTCGTCTTTCCTGACAGTAGTATTAATAGTCATCTCCAATCCAAAACTTCGCATGGTTTTACCTGTGTCAATTTCCGGAAATACGCTCATTTCAGACAAACCAAGCGTGTAGTTGCCATTTCCGTCAAACGATGTTTTGGGTACTCCATGAAAGTCCCTCACGCGGGGCAGTACCACGCCAACAAGTTTGGTAAAAAAATCGCGCATTCTTTTGCCTCGAAGCGTCACCATAACTCCGATAGCATCTCCTTTTCTAAGCTTAAACCCGGCAATTGCCGCTTTAGCCCGGGTAACAACTGGCTTTTGACCGGTTATTTGGGCAAGCTGGGCCTTCGCCTCATCCAGAATTTTTTCATCTTTCAAAGCCTCTTTTAGTCCAATATTTAACACAATTTTGGCTATTTGCACAACTGCCTGACTATTTTTGATGTCAAGTTCTTTTTGCACTCTAGCTTTAATTTCTTTTCCAAATAGTTCTTGCGTATTCATATCTTTTCTATGCCGCAAAACGCGACTCACATTTCTTGCAAATTCTCATTTTTTTACCATCTTCAAAGATAAATCCTGCCCGGGTTGGTTGTTTGCATTTGGGACAAACCAGGGCTATTCGGGCAAAGGGAATTGGTTTGACTATATCAATAATGCCGGCCGGCCGTTTCTGGTCGCGGGCTTTGGTGTGTCGTTTATAAATGTTTATTCCCGGTACAAAGGCCAGGCTTTTTTTGGCATTCACCTTGTCAATTTTCCCCGTCTTTCCTTTGTCTTTTCCGGCTATGATTTTTACTTCATCATTTTTTCTAAATTTCATATTAAATTACCTCCTTGGCCAGACTGGCGATTTTGGCAAAGTACGCCTCTTTGACCTCTCTGGCAATTGGGCCAAAAATTCGGGTTCCGCGAGGATTCTTATCTTTAATATTATCAATAACCACCGCCGCATTATCGGAAAAACGAATATATGAACCATCCTTTCTCCTCTTTTCTTTTCTGGTTCTGACCACCACTGCTTTGACTAATTCTCCATCTTTTACCTGGCCTTGGGGATTAGCCTGCTTTACCACGCAGGTAATAATGTCGCCAAGGTAGGCAACGCTTCGCTTATTTACAATACCAATAACCATGAGCTTGAGGGCTCCGCTATTGTCTGCCACTGTCAAGATGGTTCTATTCTGTACCATATTACTTTATTACTTTGCTTATTTGATAACCTCCAACAGTTTAAAATGTTTATCGCCAGACAATGGTCTGGTTTCCACAATTTTTACCATATTTCCCTCTTTCACCTCTATATTTTCATAATGAGCCTTAAATCTACTTTTTTTGCGAATAATCTTTTTGTATAGGCGGTGGCGCCGGGCAAAAACCACTTCTACCACCATAGTTTTGGACATTTTAGTCGAAACAACTTTGCCTGTAAAAACTTTAGCCATTTTTTACCTCGTCTTTCGCCAGTTCACGAGTTCTTTTTATAGTTTCTATTATAGCGATTTCGCCCCGTATTTGCGCCCCCGCGTGAATATTTTTTATTTTATTGGTGCCTGCTTCCATTTTGACTTTTATCAATTGCTCCCTCTTTTCTTTCAAAAACGCCACTAACTCTGCCATAGTTTTACCTTGTAAGGCTTTTTTATCTTTGCTTTTCATATTATGACCTTACCACAAATCTTGTTTTTATTGGCAATTTATGAGAAGCCAGTCTCATTGCCTCGGCCGCTATATCTTGAGCTACAGCTCCCATTTCAAACAATATCCGGCCGGCTTTCACCACCGCCACATACTCTGACACATCACCTTTGCCTCCGCCCATGCGCGTCTCGGCCGGCTTTTTAGTAATTGGTTTGTCGGGAAAAATGCGAATCCAAATTCTGCCGCCTCTTTTGGTATAATGAGTCATGGCTCGTCTGGCCGCCTCGATTTGTCTGCTGGTCACCCAACCGGACACAAGAGCCTTTAAACCAAACTCGCCGAAATCAACATTTGTTCCTCGAGTATCAATTCGACCCATGCTTCCCCTAAATTGTTTTCTATATTTTGCCCGTTTTGGTACTAACATAGTTTTAGCGTTTAGTGACTAACATCTAGCGTTCAGTTGTTTTATGTTTTATTTAACTAGACGCTAAACGCTAATTTCTAGACGCTGGTTATTTTCCTTCCGGTTTGTTTATCCATACTTTTACTCCTACGTATCCCGATTTGGTCAATGCGGCCACGCTGGAAAAATCAATGCGTTCGCGAAGAGTGCTTAACGGAAGTTTTCCCGCCGTTACCTTTTCCCGCCGGGCAATCTCGGCTCCCGAAATTCGCCCGGATAAAAGTATTTTAGCTCCTTTGGCTCCACTTTGCATGATTCGCTCAAGTGACTGACGAAGTATTCTTTTATAATACATTCTTTTCACCAGCTGATCTGCGATATTGGTAGCCATAAGATAAGCCTCAAGCGCCGGATCTTTTACCGGCTCAACCCGCAAATCAATTTTTGATAAAGGCTCTTTCTTAACTTGGCCTTTAACAAGAATCGATATGACGTATTGTTTAAGTTCTTCCAGTCCTGCTCCGCCGCGACCGATAACTACACCAGGACGGGCCACATGAATAGTAATAGTCATGGCATTGATTGACCGCTCTATTTCTACTTTGGCAATACCCGCAGGTTTAAGCTTCTCCAAAAGAGCTTTGCGAATTTTGTTGTCCTCCACAATATGTTTTCTGTAGAGAGCGTCTTTGGCAAACCAGCGGCTGCTCCAATCAGCCGTTATTCCCAAACGAAATACTTTTGGATTAACTTTCTGTCCCA
>JACOYD010000040.1 GCA_016182055.1 Candidatus Microgenomates bacterium
AAACCGTCAAAAACCACCACCGAACCGTTTGCCTTAAACCGGTATGTCGGAAAACTCTGTAAGTCAGTGGGTCGGTTAATCTGTGTATCAGCAGATCTGTTTGTCAGTGAATCAGATGTACTGACTTGCTGACTTTCTGATACACTGATATGCTGAGTATTCTGATTTACTGATATTGCATCCGCATATATTGTTGTCGATTCAAGTACCGCATCGCTCATTTGACTTGCCACCGCCCTCCTCCAAATCAATTCATATAATTTAAAACCGTCTTTCCCGACAGCATTGGAAATTGGAAATTGGAAATTGGAAATTCCATCCGTCTTCGTAGGACGGATGGCCTCATGTGCTTCCTGCGCCAATTTTTGCTTGGCCTTAAACATTCTTGGAGCGGCATTAACATATTTTTTTCCATATTCTTTTTCAATAAAACTTATGATGGCAAAAACTGCCTGGTTGGCCATAGCAACAGAATCGGTTCTGTGGTAAGTAATAAATCCTTCCTCATACAACTTTTGAGCAATTTGCATGGTTTTTTTTGAGGAAAATCCCAGTCTGCGGCTCGCCTCCTGCTGAAGAGTACTAGTGGTAAATGGGGCGTAGGGAGAGCGGCGCATTTCTTTTTGCAAAATGTCAGCTACGGTAAACGATTGACCGCTCAACGAAGCAACAATCTCATCGGCTTTTTCCTGAACATCGATAGTGGTTTTGCTGACTGAGTATTCTCCATCGTAGAGTTGAAAAGTCTCCTTCTCTTCAATTTTGACCCCGTTAATTTCAATGAGTTCAAATTCAACCGATGCGTCGTTTGGTGGTTGCCGATTAAGGCGCAAAAGTTTTGCAACTATCGTCCAATACTTCTTTTTTTCAAACTTGTCAATTTCTCTTTCTCTTTCAACGATTAACCGAACTGCCACGCTTTGTACTCGCCCGGCCGACAACCCCCGCCGCACTTTCATCCAAAGAAGCGGCGATAGTTTATAGCCAACCAGTCTGTCCAACACCCGCCGGGCCGTCTGCGCATCAACCAAATGCCCGTCAATATCGCGGGGATTTTTAATCGCCTCCTCAATCGCCTCTTTCGTAATCTCATGAAAAACGATACGTTTTATTGGTTTATTGGTAGTATTGGTAGTATTGGAAATTGGTAGTATTTCGCGCACATGGTGCGCGATGGCCTCTCCCTCCCGATCCGGATCGGTGGCTAATATAATAGTATCGGCCTTTTTGGCCGCCGCCTTAAGCCCGGCAATTATTTTCTCTTTGCCTTTGACCGTTACATACTCCGGCTCAAAATTATGCTCCACGTCAACGCCCAGCGTGCTTTTGGGCAAATCCATTACATGCCCCATCGAAGCTTCGATTTGATAATCACTCCCCAAAAACCGCGACAGCGTCCGGGCTTTTGTGGGACTCTCAACAATAACAAGATTCATAATGTAATATAATTTTCAATTTTTAATTTTTAATTTACATTGAATGATCAATTATGTAATGTTTCAAACGTTTGAAAATTTAGTCACTGAAAATTGATTGAAAATTGCAAATTGATATTTGAAAATTACTTTCTAGTTTCTTTTTATTGTATTCTAAAGTATACCCAACTTGTCAAGNNNNTCGGTTTGAATTGACGAAACGGTATCGAGAATCGGGAATCTTATACAATTTTATAAACATTATTTCCCGTATTTTTTACCATCCCCTTAATCTCCATGATTGACAGTAAACTGCCGACTTTAGCGGCCGGCCAGGAAATTATGCGAACAATCTCATCAAACCCTATAGGCTCATTTTCTAATATCTGGATAATTTTCTTTTCTTCCTCCGTCCCATCTATTCTCCCCATGATACTCGTGGTACCCGTGATACTCGTGGTACTTTTAATTTTCAGTTCCTCCAAAATATCTTCCACCGTCGATACCAGCTTAGCTCCTTTTTTGATAAGTTCCGTGGGTCCCTTGGAAAGGGATGAGGTTATAGGCCCGGGTACGGCAAACACTTCCCGTCCCTGGGCGGCGGCGTCAGACGCGGTAATAAGCGCTCCGCTGTCAAAAGCTCCCTCCGTCACCAAAACCCCCAGCGACAGCCCGCTGATAATTCTGTTTCTGGCCGGAAATAAACCCTTGAGAGCAAAATGACCCAGCGGCATTTCGGAAACGACCACGCCATTACCATTAATTATTTTGTCATAAAGCCCTTGATTGCTTCTGGGATTGCAGCAGTCAACGCCGCATCCCAAAACGGCAATGGTTTTGCCTCCCGCTTCAATGGCCGCCTCATGAGCCGCCGCATCCACCCCAAAGGCCAGTCCGGAAACAATAGTCAGTCCGGCTAAAACCAGCTGTTTTGTTAGAAGTTGCGTCACTTCCCTGCCGTAGTTCGTAATTTTTCTGGTGCCAACCACGGCAATGGCTTTGGCGATGTCCCAATGACGGTCAGTGTTTTCAGAAGACTCGGAAAACTCGGTAAATCGGTGCTTCGGTAAGTCAGAGATGTCAGAATGTCTGATAATCTGATTTTTCTGAGATACTGACTGACCGATACTCTGAGTTTTCTGATTTACTGATTTATTTCGACCTTTGACATACAATACAAACGGCGGGTCGGAAATTTGTTTAAGCAATTTTGGATATTTCTCATCAGTCAAAATTAAAAAACCAACTTCCTTATCTTTAAGTTTCTTGGCATAACCGGCCACGTCAAAACTGCGGCGAAAACTATCAAATTTGACCGTCAAACTCTCCCCCAAATTAATCTTGAGTAAATCTTTGGTGGTTGCCTCCCACGCCGACCGTGCACTGCCAAAATGCGATAATAATAAGGCAAACCGTACCGGTCCTACTCCGGGAAAAGCGGAGAAGGCTAACCAATACATTCGCTCGTCCATAATGCTAGTATATAACAAATAACTAATAACTACTTACAAATTTTAGTTATCAGTCAGTTATTAGAAGTTAGAAGTTAGAATATCGTCACTTTGGCGTTTGAACGCAGCTGCTGGAATTTTTCGGTGAAAACTTCTGTCAGCTTCTGCTGACGAAGTGTTTCTTCCGCTTCTTTAACTTGGCCGGCCGAATCGGTGGCGGTCAGCTGGCTTTTATTTTTGGCCACGTAGTCTGCTACTTCATCTGCAGAAACTGTGGCCTCTTTGACATACAATTTTTCCAGCCCAAGCTGCAGTTTTATCTGTTGGCTTAAATCAAACCTGGTCTGCCCCTGTTGAGAAAGCAAACTGTCAAGCGCCGCCGCTCCACCCACGTTTAACTCAATTTGGGTAAGTTTTTCGTCTATCTCGCTTTGAGCTACAGTAATGCCGCTTTTTCTTATCTCATCTTTGATTATTTGCTGGTTAATAAGATCGGTCAGTGTCTGCTGGCGATACTGGCTGTTCATCTGGGAAAGCAGTTCAAAATTGGTAATGGGAGAGCCATTGACTGTGGCGGCGATAAACCAGCTCCGCTTAAAATAAAACAAAATGCCCAAAAAGACGACCATGAGAATAATAATTGTCCAAGTCTTATTAACCCGAAATCGGGAAATGCTGGAAAAAATGTTGCCTCCTGCCCCTGCGGCAAAACTGGGCCTTATGTCTTTTGGAACTGCAACCGCACTCCGAGTAATTAGTTTTGACTTTTGAGTTCTCGCCCTGAGCGAAGTCGAAGGGTTGACTTTTGAGTTTACTTTTGGCATTTGCCGATAATAGCAGAAAAAAAATAGTTTGACAAGAGGGAATCTAAAAGTTAATAAACTCTTCCAACTTTTTACGAGCTTGAGTATCGGTAAATTGAACAGGGGGCGATTTCATAAAGTAGGACGATGGTTCAATAAGGGGGCCGCCTATGCCGCGGTCAAGCGCCAAACGGGCGCAGCGAATGGCGTCAATCACAATGCCGGCCGAATTGGGCGAGTCCTCAACGGAGAGCCGAACCTCAACATTCATCGGCACATCGCCAAAATGCCTGCTTTCAACTCTAATAAAAGCCACTTTGTTATCGCGCATAAAGGGCACAAAGTCAGACGGCCCGATATGCACATCATCAGAGGCAATATCCAAATTTCTAAGCTTAAGCTGGGAGGTCACGGAGCGGGTTTTGGACAGTTTTTTGGAAGTAAGCCTGCTTCGCTCCAGCATATTTAAGAAGTCCGTGTTGCCGCCCACATTAAGTTGATAGGTGCGGTCAACCGGCATGCCCCGATCCAAAAACAGATTAACCAACGTGCGGTGAAGAATGGTGGCCCCCACCTGCGATTTGATATCATCGCCGATAATGGGCACTTTGGCCTTCTTAAATTTATCCGCCCAGTCTTTTTGGGAGGCGATAAAAACCGGCAGACAATTAATCATGGCCACCTTGGCTTTCAAACAAACATTCGCCCAGTATTCAACGGCTTTCTGACTGCCTACCGGCAAGTAGATTATTAAAATTTGTGCCTCGCTTTTTTTCAAAACGGAAACCGGGTCGGGAATTGCCGCCCGGCTTGGTGTGATGACGTCTTTGAGATAATGACCGATGCCATCCAGCACTTTGGCATTATTAACAAGGACGCCCGTTTTAGCCACTTTGGCAAAAACTTTGGTATTGTTAGGCGCGGCCAATATTGCCCCCGCCACGTCTTTGCCCACTTTGGTTTGATTAATGTCAAAAGCCGCCGCTACTTCGATATCGGAAATTTTGTATCCGCCCAAAACCGTGTGCATCAGCCCGACCACCCTTTGCCTGTCGCTAACGTTTTTGTAATATGTTAAGCCTTGAACGTAATATGTTAAGCCTTGAACAAGAGATGAGGCGCAGTTGCCCAATCCCACAATGGCAATTTTTATCTTGCCTTTTGTCATATATCTGCTACAATAACAAAGAAAAGTTTAGAAGTCAAACCACGCTTTTCTTCCGTTTTATCTCCCAAACCCACTCCTCCAAGTCTAGCCTTGCAAGGTCTCACCCCTTCGGGTCTGAGCCTCAGGCCATTCGAGGCTCTGAGGAGCCCTCAGGCTCTCGAAGAGGTCGAAGACTTGCGTGCGTAATTGGAACAGCAAACTCCCCGACCCATCCTCCAACTTGCTTATACTACACAGGCCTTGTTAAAAATTTAATTTCTTGATATACTTTTGAAGTATGGCAATAGATTGGACTAGGATTTATAAAAAATACAAAGGTCTTTGGGTAGCACTAAAAAGCGACGAGAAGACTGTTGTAGCAAGTGGCAAAACTGCAAAAGAAGCTTGGAATATTGCTCAAAAAAAGGATTATTAAAACCAATCCTAACACGCATGCCTTCAAGGATAATTTCTTAATAAAGATATCGCTGTTCCGTATGAAGTTTTAGTCGATTCTGGTGCAGATGTTTGCATATTTGATGCCCAGATTGCCGATATTTTGGGGGTTAATCTTGCCGATGGACAAAAACAGAATGTTGCCGGCCTTACCGGAATTGCAGAACCCTATTATATTCACTCTGTTACTATTGTTGTTGGGGGCTGGAAATATAAAATTAACGTTGGGTTTTTAGAAAATATGGGCGATTTTGGATATGGAGTAGTTGGTCAAAAAGGATTTTTTGATATTTTTGTGGTCAAGTTTGATTTAATTAAAGAGGAGATAGAGTTGAAGCAGAGATAACCAAAAATTTTTTTCCTTCCGCCGCAAAATCGGGGTCTGGGTAAACCGCGAAGGAACCTTAACTCCCAACCATCCCTTCGTCAAAAAAATCCTCTCCGAACTTGCCTAATTTACCTTTCAGTAATACGCATGTTTGTATCAACCTAGTACAAAATGATAAAATAAAAACATGAGTGAACTTAATCCCGAACAGCTTGAAGAACCGGAGGAAGTACAGCCGTCTCCGGTTCGGAAATGGACCCGGAGAAAATTTATAAAAGCTGGTGCTATAGCTACAGTAGCTACAGGAATTACAGGATCTTCCTTAACATTAGATTTTCTAAAAGGACTCTGGAGATATTTAGAACAATATGGTACGACCCCAGAAAATGTTCAACAAGCAATCAATTTTCTGGAAGAGGCAGATATCAATTTGCCTCATGACCAACTATATGGTTTTGACTTTCCTTCAACCAAAGAGATGGCTCAAAAGTACAGGGAAGGTCTTAAAAAAACAACCGGTGATAGTTTAGGTGATTCTAAAAGATGGTTAGCAATAGTTCAAGAAAAACAACCCAATACTTTCACCTGGAGGCTTCTACAATTTACGGGAGCAATCAAAAAACATGATGATCCAAGCACTAGCAAACCAGAAGAAGGCCAAGAAGGGCCAATATATTTTTACATACCTTCTTCCATGTCAAAGCTTTCGACTCCACGACTAGCAAAGATACTTTATCATGAAGGATTTCATTTCTTTTTGCAACCTGGCCATTATCCAGCTACTGATCAGGAAGAGTTTAACAGAGAAATAAAACCCAATATAGCGGAGATTATATTGGAAAGGGCTTTGGTAAATAGAGGCGATATCAAAAATTCTCTTCAGATAGATATAGACATAGCTTATGATCAAGCTATAAAAGAAAATAATAGAGATATATTTGAAAAGGAACTTAAAAAACTATATGAGCTTCCAGAAGATTGCTGTACTTATCAACCGCCACAAAATTTAGAAAGATAGAAAAGAAACTCTTTTTCTGACAAACTTCCGGGGAATAAGGATTGAGGGACGGTCCTAAGATAGACTGTTAATAAGCTCCAGACAACACATAGCAAGTTATTAGTTAGTAGTTGAATCAGGCAAGCTGCGCCCGGTGCCCAAGTATATTTGCCCACGTCAGCGCCTTTTCCGCCCACGCTTCTTTATCGCTTTTGTCCCTATCCCTTAAGAGCTCGGCGAATTCCTTCTTAAAACGAATAAGC
>JACOYD010000056.1 GCA_016182055.1 Candidatus Microgenomates bacterium
TAGCCATCACATCAGCTCTGGTGGTGGTGGCAGTGGGGGTGATAATTTTTTGGTAATTGGAAAAAATCAGACTTCCCAAATACTCTTTATTGACAAATTTGTCGAAAATGTTACTAATTTTAAGAAATGCTTCATTTTGTTCTTTTGCCATATCTATTGTAATTTCGGTGGGAACAGGGAAGGCCTTTCCGACTGGCGGGGGTTGAACACAAGCCTGGGCGCCGAGCGCCACCACAAAAGATAAAACCAATCTTTCGCTCTTCTTCATAGAGGCTAAGTATAGCAAAAGCCAACTTTACTTGCAAAAAAGCCTATAATGTAGTACAATACAGTTGTATGAGTTTACTAATTGAAGCAGTTAAAGGATGGTTGAGAAGAGAAAGATCTAACCCATCAGAATCAGAAGCTGATACTACAGCACAGACTCCTTCGCCAGAATTACGTGGAATTCCGAGCGAAGAAGATCAGAGGTTGATTAAAGATATTGTAAATAAATTATCAACTGTTCATACAATCAATATAAGACCAAAGCGAGTTTGGAGGCCTACTTATGGTTGGTGGCAAGTCTTTCACGATGTTTCAATAATTTCTTTTACACCAGAGGAATACCAGATAGTACGAGAGCTAGAGAGGCGGGCGGTTTTAGCAGATAGGCAAGCACGCCACAAAAAGCCGGAACGGCTAACATTCATTGCTCAAGAGAATGGACCGGACGGGATACATGTTGGATATGAAGATTTCTATTTTCCTTTAATCTATCCAGATAAGTTTGGTTCAATTGATGCGAGAGAAACTTTCAGAAAGTTATTTTATGGACAAGAAGTTGATTTATCTCTACATGCCCCAAAGGATAGTAATGCTGTTAGGTTTTGTATAGATAGTAATATGCAATTCTTAAGAGATGTAACCCATCTGCCTATTGCTTTGGTAAACGTTGGATCAGAACAAAATCCCATGTATAGTTTACCTAAGACTTTTTTTGGATTGCTGGAAGTGGTTAGTGTTGCTGAAATTAGAAATTCCTCTGCAGGAGAGCCGGTTTCTATATATCAATAATTTCCTTCTTTGCTTTGGTTAAAAGGCGGGGGCCGGTTTTGGTTAATACCACTAAATCCTCAATTCTCACTCCGCCCCAATTTTCAATATAAATCCCCGGTTCAATGGAGAAGACCATGCCGGGTTTTAAGATATCTTTACTTTTGGGACCGAGGCGGGGCAGTTCGTGGACTTGAAGACCAATGCCGTGGCCGAGGGAGTGGGGGATGGTTGGGTAACCCTGGGACTTAATAAATGATCTAGCGATACGGTCAACGTCAGCTGCTTTGATTTCTCCACCTCGGAGGAGTCGAGGTCGTTGCCTCGCCACCATCCGAGGTGTTTTTACGTCGAAGCGTGTTGAAAGATATTCAATCGCTTTTTTTTGTGCCTGCAAAACCGTTTTGTAAATTCGTTTCTGCTCACTGGTGGCTTTGCCGAAAAAGACCGTGCGGGTCATGTCGGAACAATAGTTATAAATTTTGGTTCCAAAATCAAGAAGAACGATGCTGTTAGTTGTTAGTCGTGAGTTGTTAGTTGTTTGATGGTGGGGGACGGAGGAATTGGCGCCAAAAGCTACAATTGGGGGAAAGGAAATATCGGCTCCGTGTTTTTTAATAAAATATTCAATTTCAAAAGCCAGCTGTTTTTCCGTAATGCCTTGTTTGATTTTTGTTAAAATATATTGGAAAGTTTTATCTCCCAAAGCACAGGCCTTCTCAATCGCCTCAATCTCGTTATTCCTTTTAATAGAACGCAGTTTATTAATCTGATCACTATAATGATACGTATCATTGTAGTGGCTAAGAAGGGTTTTTTGTTCATGGACAGTGAGGTTTTTTTCTTCGATGCCCAACTTCTTGACTTGATGTTTTTTAAGAAGGGATTTTAATATCTTTTTAAGGGAGTTAGTTGAAGTTATTTCTAAAATTTCAAAGCCTTCAACGGTTTTTTTTACCTCTTCAATATAGCGGCCGTCGGTTAAAAGATATTGTTTATCACCGGTTATTAACAAAAACGCCTCGCGTTCGTCTTTAGAAAAACCAAAGAAATTTGTCAGATAGCCGATGTTAATACTGGAAGAAACAAGCAGAGCATCAAATGGTTTTATGTAGTTGATCACGGTGTTGGTCCCGATTTACTTGGAGTTGGCGAAGAAGTGGCAATTTCTTTTTCTCCCATAATGCCGACTGCTTTGCCGGGCAAAATGAGAATGCGGGAGGCGCTCAATCTTGCCTCTTGCGAAGCTTCTTTGGTACCGAATAGATGAGCCCGTTCTCCAATTTCGATTTTGGAAAGTCCGGATACTACCAGTCCTTCTGCTTTGACAAACCTGCTGATTTTTGTAGTTTTTTCAATATCGACGATATAAACTTGATTCTTTTTTTTATCCGTTACGCTAATGGTGCCGCCTTTTATATCTACTTCCCGGACAATACCGTTTACCCGAATGGGAATTTTTTTAACCATTATAATTCTAGCCAGAAGCTTTCTTGAGTCTTTGTTGTAAAGGCCAAGGCTTAAGATTTTTTGACTAAGGCCAATACTGTCGAATTTAACTTCTTTTCTTTTGTCATTATCATCAAGCACAAAATATTTCGTAAGCTCGTCAATATCTATAATCTTTGTTTCGTTGGCCGACTCAATAGTAATTTGCGTTTTTTCCAGTTTGCTTATTTCGCCGACAAATGCTCTTTTGGAAACCAGATTAAGCTGGGCCACAGTGCTGGCAATTTTTTCTTTAAGCTCGTCCACTTTTGATTTGCTGGAGGGTGTTGCTTCTTCTTTGGCGGCTAGCGTCGGCTGTGTTATAACTATTATAATTAATATAACTATTATAGTTGCTATTTTTTTCATTAAAATTCCTCCGTATTGTAAACAATAAGCAATTCCTGCGTTTCGCTGGAGCCATTTTCAGTATAGGCAGTAATGCCGATGATATTTTCCAGATCGGAAAGGGTAATTTTTTGGGCAAAACTGCCGTCGTCTTGAGCGGTAATTATATAATCGCTGCTATTGGTATTTATCACAATAAGAGCTTTAGGTTGTGATTTCCCCGCAACTTCAACCGTTTTACTGTCGGTGACAAGTCCATCCGGCGGACTGCTTATTTCCAGCAAACTGCGGCCGTTGGTGGCCGAAGGACTGGCTGGGGAAGGCAGCTGGGGAAAGATAGATGAAGCACGCTGGTTTTGGTAAAAATAAAATATGGACGAGGCCGCAATAAGTCCGGCGGCAATTGCCACAAAGGCTAATATAAGGCGCTCCTTCTTCATGTTGTAAGTTACGATTTTACGTCAGATTCTCTATATTGTCAAGGAAACGGCAAGTATGTTATCATCACCGGTACCTATGGATATTTATTTTTTAGGCCAGGGAGCGGTTCGCATACGAGGCAAAAAAACCACACTGGCGGTTGATCCTTTTACCAAAATAGAAGCAGATGCGGCTCTTCTGACCAGCTATGATGAAGCTTTATCACAGCTTCCCAAAGTAAATAATTTTCGGGTGGTCATTTCTGGGCCAGGCGAATATGAGGTGGGAGGAGCGGCCATCTTAGGCGTAGGGGTGGGGGGAATAACCACCTACAGTATAAAAATTGACGGCATCAGCCTTTTTCATGCCGGAGCTATCACCAGACCTCTTACAGATGCGGAAATTGATAAATATCCCAATATCGATATTGCCTTTCTTCCGGTTGTGGGCGAAATAGCCTCCTTGATTGCCAAACTGGAACCCAAAATTGTCATTCCCATTTATGTTACCAAAGAAAACATTGATCAGTTTCTCAAAGAGGTTGGTAAAGAAGGATTAAGTCCCAAAGATAAATTGACTGTCAGCCGCGAAAAATTGCCGCCGGAACTGGAGGTAATATGGCTCAAAGCATAAAAGTTCCTCCGCATAGCATCGAAGCAGAAGAGTCGGTTTTGGGAGCGGTCTTGATTGATAAAGACGCCATCAGCATTGTGGCTCAATTTCTTCTTCCCGACCACTTTTATAACGACAATCATGCCAAAATATTTGAAGCGATACTGGCTCTGTATGAAAAACGCCGGCCCATAGATTTAATTACTCTTACGGAAGAACTTAAAAAGAAGAAACTTTTAACTGAAATAGGCGGAGCAAGTTATTTGACAGAGTTGGCCAGCCGGGTCCCCACAGCGGCCAATATTGAACATTACGGACGCATCATCAAAGATCACCACACCAAAAGACAGCTTATTAAAACGGCCGGGGCAATTTCGGAAATGGCTTTTAACGTAGAAGAAGAAGTGGGCGGCGTTTTAGATAAAACAGAAGCCTCAATTTTCTCCATTTCGCAAAGCTATCTGCGTAGAGGTTTTATAGCCATAAAAGATATTTTGGCCGAATCGTTTGACCGGCTTGATACCATTCATAAAAAAGGAGAAGGCCTGCGGGGTCTGCCCAGCGGTTTTATAGATTTAGACAGCAAACTTTCCGGTATGCAGGAGAGCAATTTGCTTATTCTGGCGGCCCGTCCCGGGCAGGGTAAAACAGCTTTTGTGCTTAACGTTGCTCAATTTATAAGCACGCATGAGCAAATTCCCATTGGTTTTTTTTCGCTGGAAATGAGCAAAGAAGAATTAGTGGACAGGCTTTTGGTTGCTCAAGCCGATGTGGATGCGTGGAGATTGAAAACCGGCCGCCTCTCCGAAGATGACTTTAGCAAAATCTCCGAAGCCATGGGAGAGTTGGCCGAAGCCCCGCTTTTTATAGACGATACTCCGGGGTTAACAGTTATGGAGATGCGAAGCAAAGCCAGAAGACTGCAGATGGAGTATGGCATAAAACTTATCATTGTTGACTATTTGCAGCTGGTTAATCCGGGAAGGCGCCTGGACAATCGGGTGGTGGAAGTTTCCATGGTATCACAGGCTCTTAAAAATTTAGCGCGTGAGCTAAGAGTGCCGGTTTTGGCGGTTTCGCAGCTTTCCCGGGCGGTGGAGCATAGAGGCGAGAAAAAGCCCCAACTGGCAGATCTTAGGGAGTCAGGCGCCATTGAGCAGGATGCCGATGTGGTGATGTTTTTATATCGGCCGGAAGAGGAACTTTCCGCTCAAATGCTGACTAAACTTTTAATTGCCAAACACCGAAACGGCCCCTCCGGCGAAATAGATCTGCTGTTTCGGGGCGACCGCATCCGCTTTTATGACGTGGAAAAGAAAAGAGAACAAACTACTACTTGATTAGTATAAGTTAGCCTGCTAAAGTAGATTTTGATGTTTGCCGCTAGTCTAATTACCTTTCGCGAGAGCCTGGAAGCTTTACTGGTGGTAATTATAATTACTACCTTTCTTACCAAGACCAACCAGCACGTTTTTAAAAAATTTGTTTGGCGGGGCGTTTTTATCGGTGTTTCTGTTTCTATTCTTTTGGCCTTTACCCTGGAAGTATTTTTTGGCGGATTAAAGGGAAGGGTGGAGGAGATTTTTGAAGGAGTATTGATGTTTGTTACTGCCGGTTTTTTGACTTGGATGATTCTCTGGGTGCATCGGCAAAAAGATGTTGCCAAAAGAATTAAGGAGAAAGTGGCAGTTCATGTGGAAAAAGGTTATGGGTTGGGAATTCTTATTCTGATTGCCACCTCGGTTTTTCGGGAAGGCACGGAAACAGTGTTGTATCTTAAGGCCAGCAGTTTAACCGGACAATCAAATCAGCTATACGGCGCTATTTTGGGAATTATTAGTGGGCTTATATTAGGATACGGGTTATTTCGCTGGGCAATAAGGGTTAATTTGTCAGTGGTTTTTAATGTAACAAGCGTGTTTCTTTTGTTGTTTGCCGCCGGGCTTATTTCCCATGGAGTGCATGAATTTCAGGAAGCAGGACTACTGCCGGTTTTTTCCTTTGATCCTCTTTTTAACATTTCGCACATTCTTGGCAATCAAAGTCTGCTTGGCAGTTTCCTGCGGACGCTTTTTGGCTACACCAGCAAACCTACCATGCTGGAACTTGTTTCTTACAGTGGCTACCTGGTTTTTATCTTCTGGCTGGAAAGGTTAACAGACAGATTAATTAAAGCAAAATCTTAATTTTGTGCCGGGGGAGAGAGTCGAACTCTCATGAGCTTTAAGGCTCACAGGTTTTTGAAACCTGCGTGTCTACCATTCCACCACCCCGGCCAGTTCATGTGATTATACCAGTTTTTATTCTGATTAAAAAGGGAATTATGGCAACCCCTGGACAAAAATATTCCGATCGTGATATACTTGTCCATATGTCAGCTCCGTCCATAAGGGGGAAAACTTTAACTAATTTGGTTCTGTTGGCTCTGGAAAAAGCTGTAGATGGAACAATGAGAATAGATGATTTTATTAACAATCCGGGCTATTATGCTTATTGGGATGGCTGGAACTACCCTCTAAAAAAGAGTTCCCTGGCAAAAACAATCAAAAGATTGAGAGAGAAAGGTTTAATTGATTTTGTAAGCGATAATGAATTGATTATCAAATTGACTGATCCGGGAAAAGATAAAGCTTTGTGGGCAAAAATGATGATGGGAGACAAAAAATGGGATGGTAAATGGAGGCTAATAATTTGGGATATCCCCGAAAAAAGAAGGCAGACAAGAGATTTATTAAGGATGAAGCTGAAACAGCTGGGTTTTGTCAGATGGCAGAAAAGCGTCTGGGCTTCTAAAATAAATTGTACAAATATTTTGAGAGAATTTGTAAAGAAAGTGGGAATAGGAGATTGGGTTATGGTATTAGAATCAGATAACGTCAGTGGTTAGACAAGAGTTATTAGACAAAAAGCTCTCGAGCGAAATAAAATTGTCTAAGACTTGTATGTACTCAAAATATTATTATAGATTTGCAAATTTGCAAATTTGCAAATTAGAGTATTTTGATTATAATTTAAGTTTATGGAAAAAAATGTTATGCTGTCGCCTCATATTCGGCCTGAAAGATACGAGATAATTTTGCGTCCGGATTTGGATAATTTTACTTTTAATGGCGAAGAAATAATCACGTTAATAATTGACAAACCGACCAAAACAATTACCCTGCACGCGGTGGAACTTGATATTGAAAGTGCCGAGATTGTAGTTAGCGGACAGGAAGTTTGGGCCGGGCAAATTTCTTACAATGAGAAGACGGAAACAGCCACTTTTACTTTTTCTAAAACAATCGCTAAAGGAAAAGGTCAGTTAAAACTTCATTTTCGCGGTATCTTGAACGACAAAATGCGGGGGTTTTATCGCAGCCGCTATGTAGTTAATGGAAAAGAAAAGTATCTGGCCACCACTCAATTTGAGGCGACCGATGCCCGGCGGGCTTTTCCCGGTTTTGACGAGCCAGCTCAAAAAGCCATTTTTGACATCACCTTAATAGTTCCCCAAAGCGCCACCGCCATTTCCAATACGGTTGAAACAGACATTGAAGAATATCAAGCTGGTCTTAAAATAGTTAAGTTTGCTCCCACCCCCAAAATGTCCACCTATCTTCTGGCATTTATAACCGGGGAATTTGAGTCAATTGAAACCAAAACTAAAAACGGGCTGTTGGTTCGGGCATTTGTGCTGCCGGGTAAAAAAGAACAGGCCAAATTTGCCCTGGAAACGGCCAGTAAAATTCTCGATTTTTACCAAGAATATTTTGACATTACCTATCCGTTGCCAACTCTTGACTTAATTGCCATTCCCGATTTTGCTCATGGGGCGATGGAGAACTGGGGAGCGATTGCCTATCGGGAGTCAACACTGCTTTTTGATGAGAAAAATTCTTCGCTGGCCAATAAGCAATGGGTGGCTTTGGTAATTGCTCATGAGCTGGCCCACATGTGGTTTGGCGATTTAGTCACCATGAAGTGGTGGACGCATTTATGGTTAAATGAGGGATTTGCCAGTTTTATCGAATATGTGGCCATAGATAGTTTATTTCCCCAGTGGGACATTTGGACCCAATTTGTGTATCTGGAGAACGGCACGGCGTTCTCACTAGATGCTCTAAAAAATACCCATCCCATAGAAGTTAATGTTCATCATCCCAGCGAAATCAGCGAGATTTTTGATAAAGTCAGCTATTCCAAAGGAGCGGCCATTATCCGCATGCTGGCGGCCTATCTGGGGGAGGAAACCTTTAGGAAAGGAATTTCTCACTATCTTAAGAAACATGCCTTAGGCAATGCCGAAACTGCCGATTTATGGAGGGCGCTGGAGGAAGTTTCCCGAAAACCGGTTGAAAAAATCATGAGCAACTGGACGTTAAAGGCCGGGCACCCGGTGGTTAGGTTACAGGTTACAGGTAACAGGTTAGAGTTGACGCAAGATAGATTTTTTATAAACCCCATTTCTCGGAAGCAAACAAAAGATAAAACCGTCTGGAATATACCGCTTAATGGATTATTGATGGATAAAAGAATCATTAATATCCCCAGTAAATGGGTAAAGTTGAATGTGGGGGAGACCAGTTTTGTCAGAGTAAATTATCCGCCAAAACAATTAGCCTTGTTGTCGCGAGCCGTTTTGCAAAAAAAGCTGGGGCCGGTTGATCGGTTGGGGATAGTCCGTGACGCTTTTGATTTGGCCAGAGCCGGCGAGCTGTCAACGGTGGAAGCGTTAAAGTTAGCCAGCCACTATCAGGCAGAAACCGATTATACTGTCTGGATGGAGCTTTCCTTAAAAATTGATCAACTGGCCAGTCTGTTGACACATGAGAAGTTTTATAAACAATATCGTAGTTTCTGTCGCTTGCTTTTTGCCAAAATTGCCGCCAAAATGGGCTGGAAAAAACGGGTTAATGAATTGCATACCCAAACGTTTCTGCGCAGTCTGGCTCTTTATCATCTGGGCACCTATGGTGATAAAAAAACCATTAATATGGCCCAAAAATTATTTGAGGAACATTGGGCGGAAAGACAATTGTTAGACCCGGATTTGCGAGCCGTAGTTTATACTTTGGTGGCCGAAAACGGCGATAGAGAAGAATATCAAAAGTTAGTCTCTCTTTATCAAAAAACAGAATTGGCACAGGAAAAAGATAGAATTACGAGACCCCTGGCCTCCTTTAGTCAAAGAGTTTTGTTGGAAAGAACGTTGGCCTGGTCGCTGTCCAAAGACGTGCGGGCCCAGGACACGGTGCGAGTGATCACTGCTGTTTTTGGCAATCCTAAGGGACGAGAGTTGGCCTGGCGATTTGTCAAGCAAAACTGGCAGGTACTGCTTAATCGTTATGGAGGAGGGGGTATGTTGTCCCGGCTGGTGTCGGCAGCCCAAGATTTTGTTACTAGTGAAGACGCTCAGGATGTGGAAGCGTTTTTTGCCAAAAATCCTACCCCCGAAGTCAAACGGACCGTGGCCCAGGTGCTTGAGCAAATTTATGCCAACGCCGGGTGGCTCGCCCGCGACAAAAAAGTCATCGCCGAGTTTTTACATAAGCGTTAGGAAATGCTACAATAGGATATTATGATTTCCGTTACCGATCTTCGTCCTGGTACGGCTTTTACCGACAACGGACAAATTTTTCGCGTTCTTGCCTATGAGCATATTAAGCTGGGGAGAGGCTCGGCCAATATAAAAGTGAAAGTTAAAAATCTGCGTAGTGGTACGGTGAATGAGAAGTCTTTTATCAACGGAGCTCGTGTAGATGAGGCAAATTTAACTAGGAAAAAATATCAGTTCCTTTACAAGGATAACGCCAATGCTTATTTTATGGATGAAGCTTCCTATGAACAAGTCCCGGTTTCACTTAATATGCTCCGTCAGGATGCCTTGTATCTTAAAGAGGGAATGAGCGTTTTACTTCTTTTTGTGGGCAGTGAGCCATTGTCTATAGAGCTGCCTCCCAAGATGGAATTTGTCATTAAAGAAACAGGACCAAATGTTAAGGGCAACTCCGCCACCAATATTTTTAAAGATGCTGTTTTGGAAAATGGCTTATCGGTGCGGGTGCCTCTGTTTATGAATGAGGGAGACAGAATTTTGCTGGATACCAGAACCGGGCAGTACGCAGAGAGAGCCAAAAGTTAAAGACCGGAAAGGTTGGTTATGAAAAAAACAATTAGTACAAATGCCGCCTGTGTTATAATTCCCCATGGCTTATCGAGTTTATTTTCTATTGTCTTTTGAAGTAAATATGCCCAAAAAAAAGGTTTACCTTTGATGTTAAAAAATACATATGGCGCACTTAGCCAGTCAAGACTTTGGGAGGCAAATACAATCAGAAGCGCATAATAAAAATCAACGGTTTTGGCAAAAAATATGAGAAAAAGTAAAACTGATATAAAACCAACCAGTACATCAGCTAAAGCCTCAAAGAAGAGTCTTTCCTTTGATTTATGCTCCCGGTTGGTGCCCGCATCCCAATGGGGCATAAAATCGCCGACTATGTGGCTTAAAATGGCAATGGGAATTGCCAGAAGCGGGTTTTGGATGCGAGTAGCAATCAAAACGCCTACCAAAGCGTGGCCGGTGGCAGTCATAACTTAATATACTTTAGCATGATAATAAAACAACGTCAAACTTTGCAGTCAAGCAGTTTAACCAGTTTTGCCAGTGTTTTACGGAGGCGTTCGTTTGTCTTTTTGTGGCTGGCACAAATTACCTCTCAAATTGCTTTTAATATGCTTAATTTTGTTTTATTGCTTCGCATTTATCAGCTCACCGGAAAAAACAGCGCGGTGTCTTTGCTGGTATTGGCTTTTATGCTGCCCCAGCTTGTCTTAAGTTTATTTGCCGGAGTAGTTGTGGACAGGTTTGATAAAAAACTGGTGCTGTTTTTTACCAATATAGCCCGGGCACTTGCTCTTTTGCCGCTTATTCTCTTTGCGCTAAATCCTCTCATTATTTATATTTTTGCCTTTGCTGTTTCTACCGCCACCCAATTTTTTGTGCCGGCCGAAGCTTCGATGATACCAAAACTGGTGCGAAGAGGACTGCTGTTATCGGGCAATTCGATTTTTATCGGCACGCTTTACGGTTCAATTATCACCGGTTACATTCTGGCCGGTCCGGCTCTTAAGTTTTTAGGTTCGACAACAGCTTTAAGCTTGCTTGTTTTGCTTTTTCTTTTATCGGCGGTTTTTAATCTGCTTTTGCCCGGCCAAAGTACGGGCGAATACTTAAATAATCAGATAAAAAGGATTTTCAGCACTACCTATCATCGCATTATTAGGGTTATTTTTAATGACATTGGGGAAATGCTTTATGCCATAATTGTCTCGCGCCATCTCCTGCTGGCTATTATCTTTATGACTATATCGCAGGCCACAATAATAGTTCTGGGTGCGTTGCTGCCGGGTTATGCGGCCACCATACTTGGCATAGATGTGGAGGATTCCTCCCTTATTTTGCTGGCACCGGCAGCCTTTGGCATGGTTTTAGGCAGCCTTTTTGTGGCCCACATCGGACTACGGATGAAAAGAAGCAGACTGGTGGTGCCGGGGTTTATCTTAAGCGGTATTTTAATGATTTTGCTTTCACTTTTCTCCCCCCGTCTAAGCAGCTCCAATCTAAATATGCTGTATCTGGTTATGGCTACCTGTTTTTTGCTTGGTGTTTTTAATGCCTTTGTAATTGTTCCTGCCAATACCGTTATCGGACAGCGTTCGGCCGATTTAATCCGCGGCCGCATTTACGGCATGTTTAATGCTTCTTCGGCCCTGGTGGCAATTCTTCTGGTGGTAGCGGGAGGCTACTTTTCCGACATTTTCGGCATCGGTCGGGTACTGTCGGTCTTAGGCGGCATCATTGTTATTTTGGGCTTTCTGCCCCTTCTTAAGGGAAAGGAAGATATTTAAACTTATGATTATTTCCGGATTAGTTTTTGTGCTATCTCTTATTATTTCGCTGTTTATTATCTGGCGGCTTTACAAAAACAATTTGTCATTTGTACGGGCGAAAATCTCGCTTGATGAGTTTTTGGACAGCGGACTTTTTTTTCTTCTGTCATTTGGAATTGGGGCAAGAATACTATATATAATTGAGCACTGGCAGGTTTTTGGCGGTAATATCGCCTCCATGTTTCTTTTTCTTCACTTTCCGGGATTTTCTTTCTTAGGCGGAGTGATAGGTGCTGTTTTAGGTCTGTGGATTTTGTGCCGCATACAAAAGGAGCCGTTTCTTTTATTGCTTGATACATTTGTGGTGGGGCTGGCATTTGTTTTGGCCGTTGCGCAAATAGGAACTATGGAGGGAATCTTTACTTTCTGTATTTTTGCCTTTCTTTACTATTTTTACCGAACGGAAAGACTTAAAAGCGGCGAGATTTTTCTTTACTTCCTGACACTTATTGGCATATTGCACTTTTTTGTTGTATACTTAACAGGATTTAGCATAGCTTATGTAATAAGCGCGATTTTTGCCATCATCGGACTATCTGTAATTTTATTTATAAGGCGGGTTATAATTATATCTTTCATCAAAGAAAAACTTAAAGTGAGATTATGAAAATTGTTACCAAAAACTTATCTGTCATCAAAAAGTACCTGGAGGACAGGCGCAGACAAATTGAGCGGCGTTTAAGCAGTATAAAATCGGAAGATCCGTTTAATGATACCAGCAGGCTTTCCGATAATGCCGCCACCGATACCGAGGCCCGGGAAGAGGTGGGGCACGAGCGGGTAGAGGCAATTGGCAATGAGTTGGTAAACCAGCTTGCCAATATCAAGCGGGTGCTTTCCAAAATTGGCATTGGCAAGTATGGTTACTGCGATAACTGCGGTCACAAAATTGAAGCGGCGCGCCTCAAAGCATTCCCCATGGCCGAATATTGCTTCTCCTGCGGGAAGAAAAAAGAAAAGAAGTAAAAATTTCATATTATGGAGGTTGGTGTTATCTACGAAGATGATGAATTGCTGGTAATTGATAAGCCCTCGGGTGTGACAGTTAATCGGGCGGATACCACAAAAGGGGAGAGAACAGTTCAGGATTGGGTGGAAGACTATACAAAGGTACCACGGGTGGTACGGGTATCACGAGTACCACAGGGAGTAAAAAGAACAACTTTCCCCGTGATACCCGTGGTACTCTTAAATCCCCGTGATACTTTTGCCCAAAGAGCGGGAATTGTTCATAGACTTGATAAAGAAACCAGCGGATTATTATTAATTGCCAAAACCCCCGAAGGCTTTGCCAATCTTCAACAGCAGTTCAAAGACAGAACAGTTAAAAAAACTTACTTGGGTTTAGTGCACGGGGAAGTAAAACCCGCGGAGGGAGAGATAAAAGTTCCGGTTGCCAGACTGCCGTGGAATAGGAAGAGGTTTGGGGTCGTTCCTGGCGGTCGCGAAGCAGTAACAAAATATAAGATATTAAGATATTATGATACTAAGATATTTGGTAAGTTAACACTTGTCGAGCTTTATCCTCAAACTGGACGGACACATCAGATTCGTGTACACTTAAAATATCTGGGTCATCCAATTGTGGCCGATCCGCTTTATGGAGGCAGGAAGCAGGCGGCGGGGGACAGAAAATGGTGTAAAAGATTATTTTTGCATGCGAAAGCGATTGAGTTTACACACCCAAAAATGGGAAAGGAAATAAGGTTTGTTTCAGAATTAACAGATGATTTGCAAAAGGTGCTTGCAAAATTCGAAGCACGAAATCCGAAATCATAAACAAATTCAAATGACCAAAATACAAATTACAAAACACTTTAGATATTTAAAAATTAGTATTTAGAATTTGTTTCGAATTTAGATATTCGAGTTTCGGATTTGTATGACAGATGGTTTTTTCTTTCTGCGGGATATTGTGATTGTTTTAGGTATAGGTTTGGCTGGCGCTTTTGTGGCCCGCCAACTGCGCCTGCCGCTTCTTGCCGGCTATCTTCTGGGAGGATTTGCTTTTGCGGCGATTGCCTCGAGTAAATTTACCTTTGATGCTTCACTGTCAACTCTTTCGGAAATAGGGGTGGCGCTTTTGCTTTTTACTTTGGGTATTGAATTTTCCTTCTCCTATCTTAGGCGCATCAAACACATCGTACTATGGGGAGGAACACTGCAGATATTTTTGACTATTTTAGCTACAGCAATTATTCTGCCAAATTTTGGCTTAACTTTTTTGGAAGCGATATTTTTGGGATCGGTATTTGCCCTTTCCTCAACTGCCGTAGTGGTAAAAATTCTCACCGATAAAGGCGAAGTAAATACCTTTCACGGTGAAATTTTAGTGGGCATGCTTCTTTTGCAGGATTTGGCAGTTGTACCCCTGATGATACTTTTGCCGCATATTCTTAAATTTGATGCCTTTAATGTAAAAACTATCTCAACCATTCTTTTGTCAATACTGCAGGCAGCAGGCATTATTGCGGCCACATTTTTTGTGGGAAGGACTGTTTTGCCAAAGATACTGGAAAAAATTATCAAGCTTAACTCCAGAGAGATCCTGCTTTTGGCAATTGTGTCTTTGGCTTTGGGTTTTGCTTTTGTAGCCAGCATATTGGGTCTGCCGTCCAGTATCGGGGCGTTTTTGGCAGGACTTTTAATTTCACAGTCGCTTGCAAATCATGCCATTTTTTCCGAAGTCCGTCCCCTGCGGGATGTTTTTTCCATTATCTTCTTTGTTCTTTTGGGAATGTTTTTGTCGCCTTCGTTTTTCTTTGCCCACCTTTTCCCAATTTTTTTGCTTGTTCTTTTCGTAATTCTGATAAAATTTATTATTATTTTTTCGCTGATGCTGGGTTTTTCCTACCATACCAAAACAGCATTTACCGTAGGTTTTTCGCTGACTTCGGTGGGAGAGTTTGCCTTTATTATGGCCGGCCTTTTTGTCACGCGGGAGCTTATCAGCCCCACTCTCTATAATCTTGTTCTGGCCGTCTCGCTTTTGACCATTCTGGTTACTCCCTGGCAAATAGAGTTTACCCCCAAGATCTATCGTTTCTTCAAAAATATGGTGCGTCAAAACCCGCGTCTTTACAATGCCATTTTTGGCAAATTGGATTTTGATGCTTCGTTTGGAACCGAACTCCCGCTTGCAAATCATGCGGTTATTTTGGGTCACGGCAGAGTAGGGAGGGTGGTGGCCAAAGTTTTAACCCGCGCCAATATCCCTTTTGTGGG
>JACOYD010000041.1 GCA_016182055.1 Candidatus Microgenomates bacterium
TACAAAAAAACCGAGCCGGGTAAATGGGTGAAGGTGAAAGGATGGAAGGGAAAAAACGACGCACTGGAAGAAATAAAAAAGGCAATAAAATAACCTATGGAAATTGGCAAACTCTTAAAAACAGAGATTTCATCGGAGATGAAGAGGGCGTATCTTGATTACGCCATGTCGGTAATTGTTTCCCGGGCGCTGCCTGATGTGCGAGATGGCTTAAAACCGGTACATCGACGCATCCTCTTTGCCATGCATGAAATGAGCCTGGCCCACACCGCCAAATATGCCAAGAGCGCCAAAATCGTGGGAGAAGTGATGGGAAAATATCACCCCCACGGCGACTTGCCGATTTATGACGCCTTAGTTAGATTAGCCCAGGATTTTTCCATGCGCTATCCTTTGATTGACGGGCAGGGAAATTTTGGTTCTATGGATGGCGACCCGCCGGCTGCCATGCGTTACACCGAGGCCAGACTGGCCGCCATCACCAGCGAAATGCTTTTTGATCTGGAAAAAGAAACGGTTGATTTTTTGCCTAATTTTGATGCCACCCTTAAAGAGCCCATTTTTCTGCCTGCCAAACTTCCTAATTTATTATTGATGGGGAGCGAGGGAATTGCGGTTGGCATGGCCACCAAAATTCCCCCGCACAACCTCGGCGAAATAGCTGATGCCATAATCTATATGCTGGGAAAAACCACTGTCGAAAAACCCCCCCCAACTTCCCCAACTTCCCCAATACTCAACGCCGACGTTACTATTGACGAACTTCTTGAATTTATCAAAGGTCCAGATTTTCCCACTTATGGCGCCATTTACGACATTTCGGAAATCAAAAATCTGTATAGTACAGGAAGAGGCAGAATAATTATTCGGGGCAAGGCCGATATCGAAGATATAGGTCAGGGAAAATCAGCTATTATCATCACTGAACTCCCTTATCAAGTTAATAAAGCTCTTCTGGTTGCCCGCATAGCCGACTTGGCCAAGGAAAAAAAGATTGAGGGAATTTCTGATCTTCGCGACGAATCGGACCGGCACGGCGTCCGCGTAGTGGTTGAGCTTAAACGCGATGCCGTACCCCGCAAAGTACTCAACAACCTTTTTAAGCATACCGGTCTGCAGACAATTTTTCCGGCCAATGTGGTGGCTCTGGTTGATGGTACGCCGCAAACACTTAATCTCAAAACAATTCTCTTGGAATATATTAAGCACCGGTTTTTGGTCGTAACCAGGCGTTCGGAATTTGAGCTAAAAGCGGCCCGGGCCAGACTGCATATTTTGGAAGGTCTGAAAATTGCTATTGATAATATTGATGCGGTTATTAAGACTATCCGGGCATCCAAAACCCAGGAAGAGGCCAAAAATAATCTGATGGATAAATTTAAGCTAAGCGACCTTCAAGCCACCGCCATTTTGGACATGCAGCTGCGAAGATTAGCGGCTCTGGAACGGCAAAAAATTGAAGACGAATATCAAATGGTCAAAGAAACCATCGCTTATCTGGAAGACCTGCTGGCAACGCCTGCAAAAATACTTACAATTATTAAAGAAGAGCTTGCTAAAATCAAGGAGAAGTATGCCGATACCCGGCGCACCCGCGTTTTCAAAAGCAAAGTGGGCGAATTTTCCGACGAGGATTTGGTGTCAAATGAGCCAACCGTAATTACTCTTACCAATACCGGATACATCAAGCGCCAGTCGCTTTTGAGTTTCCGTACCCAGCAGCGGGGAGGGAAGGGCGTCCGCGGCATGACCACCAAAGACGAAGATAGTATTGCCTACATCCGTTTTGCCGAAACTCACGATAATATTCTTTTTTTTACCAATAAGGGAAAGGCGTATCAGCTTCGCGCCTTTGAAATACAGGAAAGCAGCAGAACCAGTAAGGGCACGGCCATTGTTAACTTGTTAAGCATTGAACAGAATGAGCAGGTAGAATCGTTTGTTTCCTACAATACCAAAGACAAAAAAGAAGGTTTTGTCTTTTTAACAACCCGCCGGGGGACAGTCAAAAAAACCGCTGTTTCCGAATTTAATAACATCAGACGGAGCGGCATTGCGGCAATTAAACTGGAAAGCGGCGATGAGCTGGCCTGGAGCAATATTACTACCGGCGACAACGACATCCTCATCGTCAGCAGAAACGGCAAGGCCATCAGATTTTCCGAAAAATCAGTACGACCTCTTGGCCGGAGCACCATGGGAGTTAGGGGAATTAAACTGACTAAAGATGATGAAGTTATCGGTATGGATTTAATCGGCAAGGGAGAAACTATGGAACTTCTCGCCATTATGGAAAAGGGTTTGGGCAAAAAAACACCTGTTTCCCAATTTCATAAGCAATCAAGAGGAGGCCAGGGAGTAAAGGTGGCCAAAGTTACAACCAAAACGGGAAAGGTAGCTGTAGCTCAAGTTATACCGAGCAGCTGCAAAGAAGTTATTATTACTTCTAAAAGGGGTCTGGTGGTAAAATTGGCTATTACCTCATTCCCCAAACTTTCCCGGGCTACCCAGGGGGTAATTCTGATGCGTTTTTCAAATCCCGCCGATTCTGTGACTTCCGCCACCTGTATAGAAGAAAAATAACATAATAACATGAAGATAGATGGAAAAGAAATTGCCCAAAATATCTTGAGTAATCTTAAAAACAGGGTGGAAAAGTTGAAAAAAAGGGGAGTCACGCCTCATCTTGTGATAATTCTTGTCGGCAATGACCTGGCATCGGAAAGCTATGTTAAACAGAAAGTACAAAAGGGGGAAACAATTGGAATTAAGGTAACAGTTAAAAATTATCAATTATCATTTACCAATTACCAATTACTTGAAACAATTAAACAATTCAACAATGACAACAATATTCATGGTATTATTGTCCAGCAACCGCTACCATCACAGATAGACATTTCTTCTATAATTAACGCTGTTTCTCCCCAAAAAGACGTTGACGGTTTCCACCCGCAGAGCAAATTCCCCATGCCTCTGGCAGAAGCGGTGCTAAAAATTCTGGAAAGTGTTGAAAAAAATTGGCAAAAGAAAAAAATTGTCATCATCGGCAAGGGAGAAACGGGCGGGGGACCGGT
>JACOYD010000057.1 GCA_016182055.1 Candidatus Microgenomates bacterium
TGGGAGTGCAGTTCCATCCGGAAAAAAGCGGTGAGGTGGGACTACAATTATTAAAAAACTTTTGGGAGGCGGTATGTTAGTCATTCCGGCCATTGATATAAGAGCGGGCAAATGCGTCCGTTTGGTACAGGGAAACTTTGCTAAACAAACTATTTACGGCGACGATCCGGTCGCTATGGCCAAAAAGTGGCAAAATGAGGGCGCCCAAATGCTTCACGTGGTTGATCTGGATGGAGCAAAAAACGGTAAAGCGGTTAATTTTGAAATTATAAAAAAAATTGTCGAAGCGGTTGATATTCCCGTGCAAGTCGGCGGAGGCATTAGAGATGAAAAAACCATAAAAACTTTGTTGTCTTTGAAGATTAAAAAAGTGGTTCTAGGTACTGTTGCTCTGGAGAATAAAAACAAACTAAAAAACCTGCTTAAAAATTTTTCTTCACAAATATCGATTGCTCTTGATACCAAAAACGGCCTACTGGTCAAAAAAGGCTGGCTGGAAAATACCAGTCAAAATTTAGTAAAAACCGCCCGCAGTCTGGAAGATTTAGGCGTTAAACAATTTATCTATACCAACGTAGCACGAGACGTTAAACAATTTATCTATACCAACGTAGCACGAGACGGAACGCTGAACCAGCCGGATTATGAGGAAATTAAAGTGTTGCTAAAAAATATCAAGACGCCGCTTATTGTCGGTGGCGGAATCTCCCAACTTTCAGATGTAAAAAAATTAAAAACCATGGGAGTGAAAGGTATTATTATCGGCAAAGCTTTATATGAAGGAAAAATTAAATTAAGGGAGGCAATAAATGCTGGCTAAAAGAATAATTCCCTGTTTGGACATTGATAACGCCAGAGTAGTTAAAGGCGTCAATTTCTTAAACCTAAAAGACGCCGGCAATGCGGTCGCGCTGGCTAAATTTTATAATAGAGAGGGTGCCGATGAGCTGGTATTTTTGGATATCACCGCTTCTTACCAAAAAAGGAAAACTGTGGTCGCATTGGTTGAAAAAGTGGCTAAACAAATTTTTATACCTTTTACCGTGGGCGGCGGTATCACGTCAACTAGCGACATCAAAAGTATTCTTCTGGCTGGGGCGGATAAAGTATCAATTAATACCACTGCTGTAAAAAATCCTGATATAATAAGTCGGGCGGCCAATGTTTTTGGCAGTCAATGCATAGTGCTGGCCATTGACGCCAAAAAGAAAAACGACAGTTGGGAAGTATTTATCAATGGGGGGAGAACGCCCACCGGATTAAATGCGGTCAAATGGGCCAAAGATGCAGTTTTAAAAGGTGTCGGAGAAATTTTGTTAACCAGCATGGACAGAGACGGCACAAAAAGAGGATTTGACATTGAATTAACAAAAGCTGTTTCGAAAAATGTCAGCGTTCCTGTAATCGCCTCCGGAGGAGCCGGAAAACTGACGGATTTTGTTGATGTTTTTGAAAAAGGACAGGCCGACGCGGCACTTGCCGCTTCCCTTTTTCACTTTGGGCAATTGTCTATTGAAAAAGTCAAAAAATATTTAAAAAAATATGACATCGAAATTAGACTTTAATAAAGGCAATGGACTTATCCCCGCCATTATTCAGGATGATAAAAGCGGCGAGATTTTGATGCTGGGATATATGAACGAAGAAGCCCTGCAAAAAACCAAAGAAGAGGGCTGGGTGTATTTTTGGAGTAGAAGTAGAAACAAGCTTTGGCAAAAGGGCGAAGAGTCCGGCAATAAGTTTAAAGTCAAAAAAATATTTCAAGACTGCGACAATGATACTCTCTTAATAAGAGTAGCGCTGATTGGCCAAAACGCCTGCCACACGGGAAATAAAACCTGCTTTTTTGAAAAAATAAACTAAATTTATGACAATTGATGAACTTTATAAAATAATTGAGGAGCGTAAAAAAAGCATGCCCCAAAATTCTTACACCGCTTCTCTTTTGCGAGAAGGCCAGGATAAAATTCTTGAGAAAATAGAAGAAGAAGCAAAGGAGATTGTTAACGCGGCCAAAAATGAAAGCGATCAAAGAACAATTGAGGAGGTGGCCGATTTATGGTTTCATCTATTGGTACTTCTTTCCGCGCTCAACATTCCCCCATCCAAAATATTTGAAGAACTGCAAAAACGTCACGATAACAAAAAGTAATTATATGTTATGATAAATATATGACTCAAGCGCCGCCGACACCAAAAGGGTTTAGAGATATCAAGCCGGAGCTGGCCAAAAAACGAAGGATTGTTATTAATAAAATCGCCGAAGTTTTGGAAGAAGCCGGTTTTGCGCCTATGGAAACACCCGCCATTGAGTTTGCCGATACTCTAAAAGGAAAGTATGGCGAGGAGGAACGATTGATTTATCAATTTACCGACCGCGGCGGCAGAAAACTGGCCCTGCGTTATGATTTAACAGTGCCGCTGGCCCGCTACGTGGCAACTTACAACCCTCCCCTGCCTTTTCGCGCTTATCGCGTGGGCCAGGTTTTCCGAGGGGAAAAACCCCAGGCCGGCCGCTGGCGCGAATTTACCCAATTTGATTTTGATACTGTGGGTTCAAATGACCCAAAAGAAGATGCACTTATTGTTGCTACTGTCCTTAAAGCAACTAAAACTTTAGGGATAAAAGGGGCTGTAATGTTAATAAACGACAGAAAAAACTTTGAAGGGTTTCCCAAAGAAGCGGTTATTGCTATAGATAAGCTTGAAAAAATCGGGGAGCAAGAAGTAGTAAAAGAGCTGGTAGAAAAAGCTATCGCAGCAAGCCAAAAAAAGGCCACTCTATTACTAGACCGTATTAGAGTAAAACAACCAACGGACGAACTAAATAAAATCCTCTCCATACTTGCTGAATTAGGAGTTCAAACCCCGGATGTACAGTTCTCCCCCACTCTGGCCCGGGGACTTAATTACTATACCGGTTCAATTTTTGAATTAAGAATTTCCTCATATGAAAATTTATCTTTAGGCGCCGGGGGCAGATACGATAATTTAATCGGCATGTTTAGTAACCCCGCCAGAGACGGGGCAAGAAAACAAATTCCGGCGGTGGGCTTTTCTTTTGGCATTGACCGTTTAGTTGAGATATTACCCCAATGAATTCAAACCATAGACAGCTTGCTTTTCTGGCTCTTATTTTAGCCTCCATTATCTGGGGGGCGTCGGCGGCTGTAATGAAAATTACTCTCTTTACCGTCCCGCCTTTTTCTTTGGCTCTAATTCGTTTTGGGGCGGCCGCACTTCTCTTCCTGCCCCTTGTTTGGAAAAATTTGATCATAAAAAAAGAAGATTTGCCGGCTTTTCTTTTACTGGGATTGATTGGTTTCACCGTTCATATTCCCTTATTTCTCTTTGGACTTAAACTGACAACTGCTTTAAACGCCGGTATTATTGTTTCCTCCGTCCCCCTCTTCACCCTTCTTTTAGCCAGTATATTCTTGAAAGAAAAAATTAAAATCAATCTGGTTTTGGGGATAATTTTGGGCATTGCCGGAGTGGGCATTATTATCGGCAAAGACGCTTTTGCTACCGGAGTAAAACTTTCTCCATTTGGCGATATGCTTATCTTAACCGCCATGCTGCTTTTTGTCTTTTATGAAATTTTAAGCAAAAAGTTGTTTAGGAAGTATAGCGTTTTTGTGGTCACCTTTTATTCCTTTGTTATAGGAGCTGTAACATTTATCCCTTTTGCCATTTTTGAATTTGCCCAAAATCCAAACTGGATAAATAATGTTTCTCAAGCTTCTTTTTGGGGAATTATTTACGGAATTTTCCTCTCCTCCTTTGCCGCCTATTCCCTCTGGCAATGGGGACTGTCAAAATTATCAGCCAACAGGGTCGGCTTTTTCTTTTATCTTGATCCTGTGGTAGCTACCATCGTAGCCGTTATTCTTCTTTCGGAAGTAGTTACAGGTCCCTTTATTATCGGTTCGCTTCTTATCTTTGCCGGCTTATTTATCGCCGAAGGCCGCCTCCCCTACCACCACCCCATTCACCAACTCAAGCAGAAATCCAAATAAAAATGACCATAAACCACCAAGGTGTCTACCTATCACACCTTGGTTGTGTGTTACGTTCACACCTTGGTATAATATCATCTAGACGTTTTCTGCGTTTGATTACGAATTACTACAATGCAGTCTCTTAGAATAGCGGCTTTCTCCTCTGGCAAAATTTTGGCAAAATTAGAAAATGGTTCCGAATTACCAGCCACCATCGCCTTCCTGGCATGCCAAAAAGTAACCAATAAAAACCAGTCCAATGATGTCTTTGGAACTTGTTGCAAATCACTTTCTGTAAGAATATTGCCTACTTCTTGAAGCGAGTTATGATATTGCAGTTGTTCATCTTCTCCTAAACTTTCCGTAAGAACATGTTTTAGCATAAGCCAAAACTCTACTCTTTGCTGTAGTTCTCCAGTTCTTTTTAGCGCATTTATTCTGGCTTCTCTTTTTTCTTCTGCCGTCCGCTTGGGGAGAGGATGACTCCGTCCTTTTTCTTCACGTCTGGCATGACCGAGTAAAGTTTCAATTTTCTCGCCTCGCAGATCTTCGCCTTTTTCCAGCTTAACGGCTAGTCTTATCTCCGCCGCCGTCATTCCTATTACAGCATAAGGTTTTATGACGGGCCATATTGAATGTTTTGCGTGAGCAATTGCTTCTGCCCGCCCAGCAAAAGCGGCAGAAGTAATAGAACTAGTTTCAATTAACCCTCTTTTAGCTTTAGCTACTTGGGAAGCAGATAATCCCGTTTTATCAGCAATGTCAGCTATGTACGGAGGCGGTAAATTCTCTCCAGCCCATGAACTTAATGCATCAAAAACTATAGCTTTATTTGTACCTGGTTTTGGCCCTTTTTCAACAATAGGCATGACTATTAACTATACTATAAGTCACCTCCTCTTGCAAACTTTTAAGTTTTTTAGTACAATGATAATATCATGAAAGCGGATATTCATCCTCCCTATTTCCCCCAAGCGCAGGTGGTGTGCGCCTGCGGCAATACTTTTAACGTAGGCTCCACCAAGCCGGAAATTCATGTCCAGCTCTGCTACAACTGCCACCCCTTTTATACCGGCCAGCAGCGCTTTGTCGATGCCGCCTCCCTCATTGACAAGTTTGAAAAGAAAAGACGCGAGGCCAAACCTCTCAAAACAAAAACCGCCAAAGAAGAGGAAGACTCCCAGCCCAAGACCCTCAAAGAAATGTTAATGCAGATTAAGAAACAGAGATAGTAATACTACAAATACTACCAATAAATACCAATACTACCAATAAGCAATCCAATATATTGGAATATTTGTAGTATTTGACATTTGTAGTATTGGTAGTATTCTATATGGATTATCTTCAGCAACAAATAGAGCAAATTGATAAAAAGATTATTGAAACGCAAATGCTTCTTTTAGATCCCGATATGGCTCCTTTGGCGAAAAAAGAAATTGAGGAGCTTAAAACCCAAAAACAAGCTCTTCAAGTTTCTCTATCTTCCCCAACTTCCCCCAACCCCTCCACCCCTCAAAATCAGCAAGACTTTCTCGATTCCCGAAACGCCATTTTAGAGGTAAGCGGAGCCGCCGGCGGCGATGAAGCCAAACTGTGGGCGGGCGAACTTCTCTCCATGTATGTTAAGTTTGCCCAAAAAAGCGGCTTTGCCGTAGAACAGTTGAGTGAAGGGGTAATTAAAATATCCGGTAATAATCCGTTTGAAATTTTTAAATATGAGGCGGGGGTCCATCGCGTACAAAGAATTCCCACCACCGAAAAAAGGGGTAGAGTTCATACCTCAACTGCCACCGTGGCGGTTTTGCCGGAACTGGAAGATATTGACTTACATATTAATCCGGCCGACATAGAATTTGAAGCGTTTAGAAGTGGCGGAGCCGGCGGGCAAAATGTCAATAAAGTTTCAACCGCCGTCAGACTGCGCCACAAACCAACCGGCATTGTAGTAACTTGTCAGACAGAAAGACATCAGCATCAAAATAGGGAAAATGCCATGAAAATGCTGCGGGCCAAATTGTGGGAAATAGAAGTTGACAAGCGTCATGGAGAAATTTCAGAACTCAAAGCCACCCAGGTCGGCCGCGGCATGCGCTCCGAAAAAATCCGCACCTACAACTTCCCGCAGGACAGAATCACCGATCATAGACTTAATAAGTCTTGGCGTCACATCGAAGAAATCCTCAACGGAAACCTCGATAAAATCTTGGAAGAATTCAAAATATTATCCCAGACTAATCAATAACTACCGTCAACTTGAGGTATAGAACTAGGTAAGGCAACTGTCCTTTCTTCTACAAAGCTTGCTGCTTGTTTTATTTCATTCAAGGCATTAGCTAAAAGAATCGTTTGATCGCTAAACCTTTCTCCTTTAACAATTTCAACTACATCAACTATCACAGCACCGCTATCTGCTTTTCTTGGTCTATGCACAAAAGTTACTGAATCCCCTTCTTTTCCCCAAACTACAGCCACTCTTCCATCAGTTAATGAATGCGCCCTGCGGTTTCCTCCAAAAGAGATACGGTCTAACATTGCAACTTTATCAATCACTGCAACTATAAAAGATAAATCCAGAGAATCGCAATTAATTCCGACTATTCTAGTATCTCCCCCCCCCACCCCAACTCTTGCAACGCTTTCCCCCACGACTCCTGCCAGTCTTTCTAAATCTATATCCCGTATCATTTGCATTTCCGGTCCTGATGAAACTCCTAGTTCACTTCTTTGTGCTACCATATTCACCTCCTCTTACTAAAAACTGCCCTTTTTATTCGGGCAGAAAGTTATGCTGTTAAACTACACTAAAAACTCCTCCATGTCAAGCAGAAAAAGCATACAACTTTTTTATACAATCGTAGTAAAAAATTGTATGCCTAATTTGTCTGCATTAAACTTAATTTATTGGTAAAATAAACTACTAGGCGGGATTGTATCAACAACTCGTTTTTGATCCGCCACTGTAAAAAATGCCGCTTTTGCCAGTTCCATACTTGGAAAAACGGCAATAATAAGTTGCGGCGGCAACAATTCAAAAAGTTTTCCCGGGGGTGGCCTATTGGGAAGATCTGGCTCTTCGGTAAAAGTAAGTGTGGCAACACGCAATCCCTTTCTGGCCGATCTTTCTCCTCCTGCATTGGTGATTTGCGGTTTTGGAACATCCGGCAGCTCGGTAGTTAAGCGTCTGGCTAGGGCGACGGCGGCCTGATTTAATTCCCAAACTGCCCGGCCTATTTGATGAGGGCCGGCGGTTTTAATATCACGCAATTTAGGAACGATGTGAACAATATGTTGTTCTCTGACTATTTGTTCTTCACCATCCCTCATGTTAAAGCGAAAACCACCAACAACATTTATCTGCTCATTTGTTTGAAGCGCTATCGCAATTCTCTCCAAACGACTAGGTGACTGAGTTTCTGATCTGGGCGGGCCTTCCGCTCCCCCCCTTCCCTGAAAAGTCATAGAAGTATTTTAATGGAAAATTTGGGGCCGGTCAACCTCGAAAAAGTCCTTGAAAAGCTCTCGACGCTAATTCTTCCGCTTCTTGCGATGCCTGCAAAACTGCCTCTATCACCGGGCTTTCTACTCCCAATTCCCTCACTGTTTCTAATGCTTCCTCTCTCCTGCTCATACGCCCATCGCTTACCTCAAACCAGGATAAAAGAGTTTGTCGAGTTCCATCTGTAACTCTAACTTCAGCCGGAGGAACAATTAAAATCAATTTCCCGCATTGGCCTATTACCGCATTTGGAATTTCATAAGAGCGAGTTATTCCATTTGGTTTTTCCATTTCAATGCTGGCAACGCCTTCGTTCCCCACAATAGGAACAGTAAGTCTTGCGTTGCCGAAAGAAAAAGAACAAGAAGTAGACCCCACACTCCAGGCGCCCACACCGCTTCCCAGTTCCTCTTTAAGCTCGAATGGGAATAGCCCATCAAGCCGTGCCCATTGGGAGGCACGAGGCAAATCACGTTCTACTGCCGATGCTGTCATGGATAAGAAAATACCACGAAAAAAGAGCTTTGTCAATGGCTTTGTGCTGGCTTACTCCTCCGGAGTTTCACCCAAGGTGGCGGTTAATTCCACTTCTTTCTCGTTTCGCCAAACAGTCAGTTTAACCTGCTGGCCTACTTTTTTGCCGGAGATAATTTTAGCCAGTCCGCCATTGTCATCGGTAAGTTTTTCTCCATCGATTTTAGTAATAATATCGTCTTCTTTAACCCCCGCTTTATCAGCCGCGCTGTCTTCAATTATCTCCACCACAAAGGCGCCCTGGGGAATTTCGTTGATAATAGCCAAAGATCTGGTAATCATGCGGTAGGAAACGCCCAGATAGGGCCGGGAAAAACCACCCGTTTTATTAAATTCCGCAAGAGCATCTTTGACTACGTTTATAGGAATGGCAAAGCCAATATTTTCCGCCCCCGACGCTACTGCCGTGTTTATTCCTATTACCTGGCCGGCAGAATTAACCAGCGGCCCGCCGCTATTGCCGGGATTTATAGCCGCATCTGTTTGAATAACGTTATCAAGACGCTCCACAAATCCCTCCAGCGGCAAACCGGCCTCAATTCCCCGGCCCAAACCGCTGATAATTCCCTTGGTGGCGCTTCCCCTAAACTCGCCCAAGGGGGTTCCCATAGCTACTACTAACTGGCCGACTTTAAGATTATTAGACTCTCCCATTTCCACAGGTGTAAGTCCTGCGGCATTTATTTTAATGATGGCGATGTCGTTGGCCGGGTCTCTGTAGATTTTGACGATGTCGTATTTTTCCCCGTCGCTGGTGATTACTTTATATTTGCCTTTAGTAGAAACCACGTGTTTATTGGTTACTATCAAACCATCGCTTTCGACGATAAATCCCGAACCGATATCCTGATCGCGGCTGCCCTGATCTTTGGGCCGGCGCAATGAACCAAAGGGGTCAAACGGATCAAATTCCAAAATCCGCTGTTCTATGCCCACCGTAACTACCGAAGGCGTTACTTTTTCGACAATTTCAATCACCACCGACTCCTCCTCTACCAGCTTTACCTGCTCTCCCTGTTCTTGTTTTTGAGGAGGGGTCAAACTTTTTTGAAATAATTTGCCCACGTTTTGCAAAGAAGAAACCCCACCGTAGAGGAAAAAAAGTCCTACAATAATAGCTATGAAAACAATAAGTTTACGCATATGACACTGCGGTGTCATTTTACCAATTCTTCCACTGCTTTTTCAAGCTGGGCATCTTTTGCAAGATCGGTCGCATCTCTTTTTACTTCGATATCCGGACTTATTCCCTCTTTCTCGTTTACCCAACTGCCGTTGGGGGTAAGCCATTTCTGTACGGTAATATGAAGTCCGGCGCCCTCTGCCAAATCCTGCGGTTCCTGGATGGTACCTTTACCAAATGATTTCTCGCCAATGAGTTTAGCCCTGTTTCTATCGGAAAGCGCTCCGGCCACAATTTCACTGGCAGAGGCCGAACCTTTGTTTATTAAAACAATAAGAGGATAATTTAACAGTTTTCCCACCCGGTTAACCGAGAGGGTGGTTTGTGTACCACTGGCATCTTCCTGCAAAACCACCGGCCCGTCAGCTAAAAACTCGCTGGTGATAAATACCGCCCCGTTTAAGAAGCCTCCGGGATTGTTTCTCACATCCAAAACAATTCCGGCAAAAGACTCTACGTTGTCGCTTCTAAATTGGATAACTTCCGAAACTGCCCGCTCCCATTCCAGCTCTGTCCCTTCGCCAAATCGGGAAAGCGTAATTACCGCCACCTTCCTGCCGTTTTTCTCCTTTTTATCCCATTCCACGCTTTTTATTTTAATGGTATCGCGGGTAATGATTATTTCTGAAGTTTCTAATTCATCTTCATGCAAAACTTCCAACGTTACTTTTGTACCTTTGGGGCCTCGTATTTTTGATACTGCTTCAGGCAGTGTCCAATTAAAGGTATCTTGACCGTCAACTTTAATAATCCAGTCGGCCGCTTTAATGCCGGCTTTTTCCGCCGGGCTTTCTTTAAGGGGAGCAATCACAATTATTTTTTTGTCCTTAACCCCCAGCTGTGCCCCAATGCCGTCGAAGTGTCCGGCCAGTTCATCTTTTACTTCTTTGTTTTGTGCAGGAGGCAAAAAAGCGGTGTAAGGGTCGCCCAGGGCGGCCACCATGCCGGAAATAGCTCCATAATATAGTTTTTGGGGTTCGATATCTTTTTTATTAAAATAGCTTTCCTGCAATTTTTTGTACACATCAAAAAAGAGGGTGAAATTAATATCGTCAAAATCCTTGGCGGGAGCTAAATTTTGCACGGAAATATGGGGACGGTTTTTATATTTATCCCAGGCCACGGCTATTTCGTTTTTACCGGCAAAATATCCGCCCAGGGCGGAAACTATGATAAGGATAACAACAATAAATGTCTGGGTGCTGTTTTTAAAATTCATGCCATTACCATTTTTATGCGCTGGGTTTGACAATAAACGGAAGGAGAGCTAGAATTCGCGCCTGTTTAATGGCGGCGGTAACTTTGCGCTGGTGTTTAGCACAAATTCCGCTTCGCGCATGTCCGATGATTTTGCCCCGTTCGGTAACATATCTCCTAAGCACTTCAATTTCGCGAAAGGAAGGCTCGGTTTTTTGTTTGCAAAAAGGGCAATTTTGCTTAACAACTTTTATTCGTCGTGATCGTCGTCCTCTTATCATGGCTAAAATGGAATATCATCAGGAGTAATATCGGCTGGCTCTTCTGTCGGCTCTTCTTCTTTAACCAAGTCAGACTTGGCTTTAACTTTTTTGTCAGCTTTGGGGGGCTTTGACGCTTTTTCTTCTTTTTCACTTTCCGCTGCTTCTTCTTTAGCAGGTTCCGCTACCGGCGCAGTTTCTCCGGCAGCAGGGCTTTCGGCTGGTCGGCGGCTATCCAGCAAAATCATATCGTCAATCACAATTTCCGTGGTGGTGCGCTGGTTGCCGTCTTGTCCTGTCCAGGTGCGGGTAGACAGCCTTCCTTCTACATAAATTTTTCTTCCCTTGGTGCAAAGCTGACTGCATAATTCGGCCAGTTTATTCCAGGCCACAATTCGGTGAAATTCCGTCTCCTCTCTCTTTTCTCCGGTGTCGGTAGTCCAAGAACGATTGGTAGCCAGTCCAATAGTACAGACCGCCGTGCCCTGGGGGGTGTAGCGCAACTCCGGATCGCGGGTGAGGTTGCCGATAAGCTGGACTTTATTTAAACTTCGTGCCGACATGTTTAATCTTTTCTAAGTACTAAGTGTCTTAATATTGCCTCTTCCATCAATAGTCTCTTTTCAAAATCACCCTTAAGTCCGGTGCCTGACTCCACACTCAAAATCACATAATATCCTTCGTTTTCTTTTTTAATCGGATAGCTCAACTTTTTTTTACCCCACTCTTCTACTTTGGCAACTTTTGCCTCTCCCAGCCACTTTTTTACCGTTTCCAGCAGTTTTTCCTTCTGTATACTGGTGGTGGCGGATCGCAAAACCAAAGCTACATCATACAAACGCATAGCAACTATGCTATCACAAAAAAATAACCTTTGCAACCACAACCGGCAAGCTTCCTGCCTTATGCTCCGACTTTAAACTCAATCACATCCCCGTCCTTTATAATATAATCTCTTCCTTCAAGACGAGCTTTGCCTTTTTCTCTTGCGCCTTTCCATCCTCCCACTTCAACGAAATCACTAAATCTAACAACCTCCGCCTTAATAAACTTTTTTTCAAAGTCGGTATGTATCACGCCGGAGGCCATGAGCGAGGTGGAACCGAGTCGAATGGTCCACGCTCGAACTTCCTTCTCCCCCGCCGTCAGAAAAGAAATCAGCCCTAAAAGTTTATAAGCAGCTTTTATTAATTTTTCCAGGCCTGTTTCCAAAATACCAACAGATTTTAAATATTCCAGTCTTTCCTCTTGACTAAAATCTACCAGTTCTTCTTCCAGCTTAGCTGATATTACTAACTCATTAGCCTGGACATTTTTGTTTCGATCGGAGTATTTTTGTCTATAGTTTTGTTCTGAAACATTGTAAACGTAAAGGGTTGGTTTGGTAGATAATTTGTCCTGTTTATCTATATCGGCCAAGGCCAGTTCCGTTTCAACCAGTTCTTTATCGTCATGGGGATTGGTTGAACCGCCGGCTCGAACAACATTAGGGTCATCAAAATCCCTAATAACATGGATGATGGCGTCAACTTCTCTGATATGTGACAAAAACTGATTGCCTAACCCTTCTCCCTGCGAAGCCCCCTTGACCAAACCGGCAATGTCCACGAATTTGACAGTGGCCGGTACAATGGGAGGCAGTTCTATCATTCCTTCCGCCAATTTGACTAATTGGGCTAATTTGTCTAATCGTTCATCCGGCACCGGCACTATTCCAATATTCGGCTCGATGGTGGCAAAGGGATAATTGGCCACCAGCGCGGCTTGTTTTTTGAGTAATGCATTAAACAACGTCGATTTTCCAACGTTCGGAAGTCCAATAATGCCCACTTTTAACATGGATAAATTATATCTTGCTAAAGATACATGAGCAAGATGTATTCTTGCAAATATAGCAGAAACTCGCAGGCTTTAGTTTTTTTTATTTGTGCGTCAACCTTTAAGGTTACCGCACAAATACTTAAGTACTTAAACTTATTAATTGCAATGCTGTAGAAAATAGTATTAAATATAGTTATGGTGGCGCCAGACTTTACTCTTTTCGACCAAAATAATGTCATACATTCTCTTTCCGATTATAAAGGCAAGTGGCTGATTGTCTATTTTTACCCCAAAGACCAAACTCCCGGCTGTATCAAAGAAGCCTGCAGTTTTCGCGACCAAATAAGCGAATTTACCAAACGAAATATTGCAGTTGTCGGCATTTCCAAAGACAGCGTGGCTTCACATCAAAAATTTGCCGATAAATACCACCTTCCCTTTCCCCTTCTGTCAGATGAAAAGGCAGATGTAATAAAAGCTTATGGTGCATGGGGACGAAATACTTATGTGATAAATCCACAGAGAGAAATTGTAAAAACCTATAAAGGAGTAAATCCCCTCACTCACGTTTCCCAAATCCTCAAAGACTTGAGGCTAAAGCTAATTCCCCTCTAAACTTCTAGCCCTTTTTGGCGCTGCAAATTTTGCAGTCGTTCATGTGGGTGACACCTACGTATACAGCGGATAAACCAACCAGAATATAGGCAATGGTTTCCAGGCCAAGTCCGCCCAAAAGAGCCGTCACCAGATTAAAATTAAAAAGTCCAACCAGTCCCCAGTTGAGAGCGCCAACCAAAACCAGAGTAAATGTAGCCATGTGCAAAGCTTTCATGTTATCACCTCCTCTCACTAATCAATACCAGTGTACGGGATAAAAACCCTGCCGTCAAGTGGCTCATATTACCGATGGCCATTGTTATTATCACCATGTATTCTTCGCAACCTAGCTCTCTCGCTTGTCAAGTCAGCAGTAAGCGGCGCCACCATATTTAATAAAGGTGCTTTCTTACGTCTAAGATCAATGGCTCCATTATCAAGAAGTACCAGATAATAACCATCCGCCATTTGCGCAATGACAAGGTTATGGTTTTCTCTAACAAGTCTATCCAAAACAAGATCCGGTTGCAAACCCTCTGTGCGCAGTCTTCTTGTAAGATCAATAAAAGCATCATACTCGTCAATAATTTTTTTCTGATCTGGTGGAGCTAATGCTTGGAAATCCGGAACCCTTTTTCCATGCGGTATATATGGCTGCACGATAAGCGTTGCTCCGCGTCTGCCGTTATGAACAAAACGCGCTTCTTGAGGCAATATAAGATGAGGCAAACGAGAACTGTATATTGATCTTTGCCTCGCAAGATTTTCCTGGTAATGCTCAAAAAAATCTTCGCTGGCGGGAGAAGGCTGTCCAGACCAAGGCTGGTGCTCATGGCTGATTTTTAACACACGCCTTCCCCTTGCAGTTTCCAAGGAGTAAACCGTAAACCAAAACCCCGCGGCAACCAGCTGTCCAAGAGCAGGAATCTGTCCATCAACAGAAAATTCGCCTAAGTCCTCTTGGCGGCGGTCTTCGTAAAATAGCTTGAGCCATTGTGCTGCTTCGGTAGGCCCCATGGGTTTTCTTCTTTGCTCGACCGACCGCCTAAGATGAAGGGCGGTCCAGCCGACTTCCAAAGCTGCGGTTCCTGCGGTTCTCACAAATCCCCATACTAATCCTTCTTTTGTCATGGAAATATAGAACCTTTATTATAATCAAAATACTCTAGTTTGCAACTTATAAATAATATTTTGATTACATAATTGTTTAACGAGAGTTGCAAACTCGAGTTAAACGAGTATATATCAGCTGTAGAAATATTTTGTATTCTGCATACTAGGGAATTTTAACTTTGATTATTTTGTCATCCCCCTCTTTGGGAGTGCCGCGGCCGTCAGTATTGTTGGTTAAAAGATACAAAAATCCGTCGGGACCCAAAACCACTGTCCGCAGCCTGCCAAACTGGTTCTTAAAATACTCAACTAATTTTCCTTCTTTAATTTTATATTCGTATAAAGCCTCCCCTCTTAGCCCGGCAAAAAACAGGGAGCCGTTTACATAAGTCATGCCCGAGGGAGCCCAGGTATCATCTGCCGAATGAATAACCGGCATTTCCATTCCTTCCTTTTTCTCCGAATCCTGAATAACAGGCCAGCCGTAATTTCGCCCTTTTTCAATTAAATTGAGTTCGTCCAATCCAGACTGTATGCCTGACCGACCGTGTTCAGTGGCCCACAGCCGGCCGTTGCTGTCCCAGGCCAAACCCTGCACATTTCGATGTCCCATTGAGTAAATCTCCAACCCTGTCCCATCATTTCTGACCCGCAAGATTTTACCGTTTAAGGAATTTTTGTCCTGGGCTAAACTGCTGTTGCCCGCGTCTCCGGTGGCAATATAAAGATATCCGTCGGGGCCAAAGGCGATTCTGCCGCCGTCATGAATGCTTGAACCCAAAATTCCCTCCACTATTATTTTTCTCTCAACCAACTTGCTTCCATAAAGTTTATATCTCTCCACCCGATTGGAAAACTGACTGCCGTTTTTACCGGTTAAATAAAGATAAACAAAATTATTATCGGCAAAAGCAGGATCAAGCGCCATGCCCAACAGCCCTCCCTCGCCTATATGCGCCACGCCCTCAACTTCAATTATTTCTTTTTGGCTGCCGACTTTAATTAGTTTTCCCGGCCGCTGTGTTATCAGCATCTCGCCGGTTGGTAAAAAAGCAATTTCCCAGGGAATTTCCAGATTTTCCAAAATTGTTTCGGTGGTTGCCGCCTCACTCTTGATCTCTGGTTTGGCAAGAAAAACAGCGGACCGTTGAGTATTTTTTTGTCCGTACCAAAAAAGAATACCGGCAAGACCTATTAATACGGCAATTATTATTAAGGCTTTCATGAAGTTATTTTTTTCTGATAATCGTC
>JACOYD010000010.1 GCA_016182055.1 Candidatus Microgenomates bacterium
TTGAATTCCATAGCAAAATGTGTTATAATTTTATTATGGCTACACTAGAAACTAGAGAAGGTGGAAATTCTCCTATTAAATCTATAGATCCAAGGCCATTTTTTCCACCTCGCATCAGGGATGATATGAGATCTGAACCGCCACCGTCTTTAACCGATGAGGGTTTAAGAAGAGTTTTGGATGTGGAGTTAAGAAATAAAATATTGGGATTTAGAGCGAGTGGATTGACTCAGAGAGGTATAGGACAGGAACTTGGTATGACACCACGTAGAGTAAGTCTAGCAATGACACGTCTTGGAATTCCAAAAGTGTGGAGCAAGGGTGATGTACCGCAAAAGGCAACTTAGAATTTGACTTGTTTTCGTCTGTAAGATAAGATAATTGCTATGAATGAAGAGGGAAGAATCCAGCCGGACGCAGGGGTTTCTTTAGGATCAGCACGACCAGATCAACCTTGGTTGTTAAATACTGCAGAAGTACAACTTGCAGCGAAGTGGGTGAATTTAGAGAGTAGAGGAGCAAGAGAAGTTTTTTCTATGGAGGATGTGGTCGGACTAATAGAGTGTCTTCGTAAAGTAAAAATTCCAGATTCAGGTGGAGATGAACAAGAGGCGAACAGGCCATTAGACTTTGAGAATAGAGGAGATTTGGAGGCCGCAAAAAAAATTTTAGAGGAGCAGAGAGATGTTTTTAAAGCTCGGGATCGTAAAAAAATATTTGATGGTCCTGAGCGTTTGCTTGCAAAAAATAGAAGAAGTATTTGTGTAAAAATGATAGCTCTGTTAGATAATAGATTAAAGGACGTCAGCTAGTTGCTTGTAGGATTTTTTATTGATACAATTTCTCTATGATTTCCAACGATTTTCTGTTGATGACCGGGAGGAGTAATCCAAAACTCGCTTTTGCTGTTGGCAAAATCCTCAAAAAAGAAGTCTGCGAGCCGATCTCCGTTTTTTCAGATGGTGAAATAAGAGTACGCATTAAAAATAATATGCGCCGCCGCCACGTTTACATAATCCAGCCTACCTCCCCCCGTCCAAACGACGCCATTATGGAGTTGATACTAATGATTGATGCGGCCAGAAGAGGGTCGGCCAGCGAGATTATCGCCATTATTCCGTATTTTGGCTATGCCCGCCAGGACAGAAAAGAAATGTCCAGAGTTCCCATCAGCGCCGCGGCGGTGGCTTCCATGATCGAATATGCCGGAGCCAATAGAATTTTAACAATTGATATTCACTCCGAACAGCAGGAAGGTTTTGCCAAATGTCCATGGGATAATATATATGGCAGTTATTCCCTGCTGCCGGAAATTAAAAAGAAAAAACTGACAAATTTAGTTGTTGCTTCTCCTGATAAGGGAGGAGTAGTTAGAGCCACCGGCTATGCCCGGCTTTTGTCTGCCGAGGGAATTGCCATTGTTTATAAAGAGCGGGATTTGGATATCAGTAATAAATCACAAGCGCTATCGATGGTGGGAAATGTAAAAGACAAAAACGTCTTGGTAGTAGATGATATGCTGGATACGGGCGGGACGCTTTTATCTGCGGCGGATTTTATCAAAAGCCGGGGAGCCAAAAGCGTGCGGGCGGCTGTCACCCATGGGCTTTTTTCAGGGGAGGCCCTTGACAAAGTTGATAAATCAGCAGTTGATGAGGTGATTGTGACAGATACGGTTACACTTAGAGAAGAAGTGATTAAACATCCCAAAACTACTGTGGTCTCCGTTGCCCCTCTTCTGTCTTCGGCGATTAAGCACATAGAAAGCGGAGAATCGTTAAGCAGTGATCTCATTCTTAAACCCTCGGAAACACAATAGTTTTGTAGTACAATAGAATGGTGAAGATTTTTGCAGGAAGCGCCAATAAACCTCTGGCGGAAAAGATTGCTCACAGTTTAAGTTTATCCATTTCCCCTTTGGAAATACATATTTTTCCCGATGGCGAGAAAAGGGCGCGGGTTTTGGAAAGCGTTTTAGACGAGCACTGCGTGGTTGTTCAGCCGACAGCTCCTCCGGTTGACGCAAATTATATGGAGTTGTTTTTTATCGTTGATGCGTTAAAAAGAAGCGGGGCTAAGTCTGTTACTGTTGTTATTTCCTATCTTGGATATCAAAGACAGGATCATGTGTTTAGGGAAGGGGAGGGGGTGTCGCTTGAGGTTGTTGTCAAAACGCTGGAAGCGGCAGGCGTTGATAAAGTTATTACTTTTGATTTGCATACGATTAGGGCTTTGGAAGTTTTCAAAATTCCCGTTGTTCATCTGTCCGCTCTGCCGTTGTTTGCGGAGAAAATTAGGAGATTGATTCACCCCGGGGGAGTCCATCCCCGCTTCGCCAAGGCTTCGCCGGGCGAGCCGGCCACCCTGAATGATGCAGTTCTCGTTTCTCCGGACATGGGGGGAGTGCGGCGGATTAAAATTTTGTCGGAAATGTTAAATAATCTGCCTTACGCCGCGATTGTCAAAAACCGCGATTTGGCAACGGGCGAGATTACTGTTTCTGAAGTACAGGGAGAGCTTGCCAAAACGGCAATTATTGTTGACGATATGATTGCCAGCGGCAGTACTATTGCGGAGGGAGTAAGGGTTCTGCAAAAGAGGGGAGTTGAGCAAATTTTTGTTTTCGCCACCCATGCTGTTTTTTCCGCCGATGCCAAAAAGATACTGGAGCAAGCGCCTTTGGAGAAAATTTTTGTGACAGATAGTATTGAGGTTCCCGAAGAAAAAAGATTTAATAAACTTGAAACACTGTCGGTAGCTGGTATAATTACCAAAGAATTACAGAAGTCTTGAAATGAGAAGTGGGAAGTGGGAAATTGATTCTTTGAAATCTTGAAATCAAGACATCAAAAATTCAAGATCAAAAATATCACACCTCTCACATCAAAAATTCTAACATGCGAATTCCCAAAGCTATTCAAAATCTAATTGAAGCCTTTGAGCGACTACCAGGTATTGGGCCAAAGACCGCCCAGCGGCTGACATTTTATCTGCTTCATGTGCCGCAGGCGGAGCTGGATATGTTTGCCGGCGCTGTTAGTAATCTT
>JACOYD010000015.1 GCA_016182055.1 Candidatus Microgenomates bacterium
AGCTTAAAAGATTTCTGCCAAACAATTAAATCTCTAAAGGTCTTCATATTACTACAACCTAAAACCTATCACCTACAACCTATCTTAGACTCCACAACTTGCCCCGCTTTGACTTTTTTCTAAAATTCCCATCTCCTGCATTTCTTTTCTGACCGCCCCGTACCCTTGCCCGCTGGAGTATTTTTGACCAAGAAGCATTTTCGGATCAAGGTCTTTCCATTGTTTCTTTTCCTTAACTTGAAAATAATTAGCTAAGTCCAGATAGGTTTGAGGAAACCAGAAAGAGTTAAGATACAGGGCTTTTTTGTATATCTCTTCTTTACTCATTCCAGCAGAAACAGCCAGTTCTAGAAACCCAAGCATGGCCGCACCATGATTGCAGTCAGGAAAAAAAGTGGAGTTGCCGCAGCAGGAGCGATAAATATTCTCCGCCATTTCTTTAACTACTGCTTCCTGTTCCGGCGTTAAACTAATAATGGTAAAGCGGTTAAAAAGTTTACCTCCTTCTTCTTTGCCAATGGTCCAGCCGCCGGTGGAGGCAAAATTGCCCACATCGTTTTTGTAAGTTGTTCCCATCGGTCCTTCTGTTAAAACAGTTGTTTTGTTGGTAAGACCCAGCGGCCACAGTAAATTTAACAACACGGTAGCGTTTTCTTTATTAATAACTAACTCCTCACCACTTGGCTGGTTAAGAAACTTCTCGTAACCATTACCCAAAGACAGCATTTTATCTTTATCAATTACTCCTTCTTCCACCATTTTGACTACCGCATCATTAAAACGAATGCCCAGACGCACCCCGTTTTTAGGCATTACCTGCTCTATCAGCTTTTCCTTCTGCAGTAAAAGTTTTTCCTGCTCCCGCTTTGCTGAAAAATTCTGCCATTTGGTTTGCACTTGAGGCAAAAGCACAAAAAACAAAACTCCCAAAAGAGCGCCGCTTAAAAAGCCCAAAATATATCTACCGTTTATCACTTTTTATCTCTTTAATAAATAAAAACGCCATAATAATAATTACAGCCAGCACCAAAATATCACTCCAGGGGCGGGCAACCGAGGAGGAAAGAGCATAGATGAGGTTGCGTATTGCCGATGAATATCCCTCATTCCCTCCCATTTGAATGCGGTTCTGCAGGGCAAGAATAGCAATGATTATGCCGGAAATAATAAAAACAGCCGATGCCAACAGCTTAAGCGGCTTTTGAATAGTTTTTTTAACTTTTGCCAAATAGTCATTGGTTACCTTATCATAAATAAGTGACAAGAAAAAAAGCGGCGCCACAATGCCCAAAACATAAACAATAGCCACCACCAGGGCCGAGGCGGTGGTGGGAGACAACGAAGAAAGAGTAATGGCGGCCGCCAAAACCGGCGCGCAGCAGCTGGAGGTAATCCCGGAAACGACTCCCAGCACAAATGTGGAACCGACAGTCACCTGCTTTGGCATATTGTAGGAAGGCAAAAAGGGCAGCATCACTTTGGTTTCAAAAAAAGTCATTAACCCCAAAACTACCAGCATCAGCGCCCCCAAAAGATACACTATTGTATGAAACTCATTAAAAAACGATACAATAAAACGAAAGCCTAAAGCCACGGGAACCAGAATAACGCCAATTCCCAGAGCAAAAACCAGGGTTAAAAAAATTACTCTGCCTTTTTCCTTAAAAATGGTGCCCAGATAAGCCGGAAACAGAAAAGTTAAGCAGCAGGGAGCAAAAAGCGCCACCATTCCTCCCAAAAAAGCGGCCGTTAAAGAAACGCCAAAAAAAATACTCTCCATAAATTACTCGACAAAGGCGGAAATGGTAAAGGTCAGCTTGGGATTGTCCGGATCGTTAGTACCCACATATACTTCCCGTGCAACCGGCCCGGACACCGGCATAATGGAGGGTTTATAAATAGCAGTAACAGTGGCCTTCTCTCCCGCCTTTAACTCACCCACCCAACTGCTTTTTCCATGCATGCCAAACTCCTCGCTCTTGATATTATTAATAGTAACCGTGGCAAAAGTACAATCGCAGGAAGTGCTGATATTAAAAAGCTGGAGAAGGCCGCTGCCGCTATTTTCAATCACAAACTCGGCGCTCTTTTCATCGGCTATTTTCATCCGTCCCAAATCTGCAGATAAATTAACAACAACAGCCTTAGGCTTGCCTGATTGGCTTTTTGAATAAGAAGTAATTCCTGACGTATTTGACCCTTTTTGTTCCGATTGTGAAAGAAACAAAATGCCAAAGAGCGCCAGCACAGTTACTCCGCCAATTACTAAAAAAATCATCTTTTCCGTTTTCATAGCACTTATCTTTTGCTAAACGCCTCAATTAACTCTTTAATCTCCTCCGTTAGATAGACTTCGTCATCTAACGGAGCCACGTTTGGTGCCCAAAGGGCTACCAAACCGTGGCCCCACTAGATAATTCTTTAATCTATTTTTAACAAACCTTTTCCCCCAAGCGGTTTTTAAATAAATCTCTCTATGTAGGGCATCTTTTTTATTAATACATGCTTCATAGTAAACTAGCTTTAATGGTTTCCTTACTCGCGTAGATTGTACCAATCCCTTATTGTGTTTAATAATTCTTTCTCTTAGATCGGTTGCAAAGCCTGTATAAAAATTACCATCTTTCCAGCTTTGCAAAATGTATACGTAATACATTAGGTTTTCTGAAAGAGACTAATAATCTCCTCTATCAACTTCTCCTTTTGAGAACCATGAATATCACTAAGAACACAGCTATGAAGATGTCCATGGAGCATAACCTCATCAACTTTTTTGAGAGCGCCTTGGACGGCCTGGGACTGCTGGATAACATCGGGACAATAAGCCCCTTCCTCCACCATTTCTCTAACCTTTTTAATATGTCCTTCAATAATCTTTAGGCGATTAATCGCCTGCGTTTGCGTATGCTGCTGCATAATTTTTAGGATTTAGAAATTAGTAATTAGAAATTCGCTGGTAATCCTCTCCTCTAGGGTAGGATTATAAAGGGAAAATAAAAATTTGTCAAGAGGTTTTTAGCTGTTAAAATTTTAATCTTTTGATATTTTCCCAATTCCAGCAAATCCTGATCTCCGGTAATGATAAAATCGCAATCCCCCTCCCCTGCCGCTTCCAAAACTCTGTTATCATCCGGATCTCTTGAGACTTTAACAGAAACTTTTGGAGAAACTACCTGAAGATTTTTCTTCAATTTCTTTTCAATAGATAAACACGCAAGGCCTCGCGGATTAGCTCCGAGCGGTTTTTATATTCTATTTTGGCTCTTTTATCTACCTCTTTTACCAATTCTTGAGGCAAAGCAATGTTGAAGGTTTGTGTCGGCATATACAATAATTGTATCTTGCTTGTATGTCTTTGTCAAGAGCTATTTTATCGTCCAGCCGTCATCAACCACCAGCGTTTGGCCCGTCACAATGGCCACTTTATTCTTAAGTCTCATACTTCACTTAGCACTTTGTTCTTCTATTTTATTTCTAAACTCGGCAAGACTTAGCACGCCGGGGAACTTTTGGCCGTTGATGAAAAAAGTGGGGGTGGAGTTAACACCCAAAGCACTGCCGTCATTTTTATCTCTGATAATTTTCTCAGCAAATTTATTTTCCGAAAGAGCCTTCTTAAAGTCATTTTTATCTCTGATAATTTTCTCAGCAAATTTATTTTCCGAAAGAGCCTTCTTAAATTTCTCTTCGTCAAGGCCTAAGCTTTTGGCGTAACTTATAAACAAATCAAGCGCCTGACTGCTTTCGCTCCACTCTTTTTGGTTTTGAAAAATTAAATCATGCATCTGCCAAAACTTGCCCTCTTCCCCCGCCGCCTCCGCCGCTTGGGCGGCTAACTGAGCATGCTGATGCTGTGGCAGAGGAAAGTGGCGATAGACAAAATTTATTTTTTCCTGGTATTGCTCAAGTATTTGTTTTACAATGGGATGGGCCGCCCCGCAGGCCGGACACTGAAAATCGGAAAACTCCACTATTGTCACCTTGGCCGAAGAGGTGGCGATTTTGTAACTGTCATCCCGCACCAATAAGCTTTTATCAACGGTTTCTTTAACTTGTCCCGTTTTGGATGGCTGACTTAAAAAAACCACAGCACCCAAAACTACAGCAATAGTTAGGCCAAAAATGCCCAGAATAACTTTTGTTTCCTGATTCATAGCTTTTCCCTTGTTTTCTTAAAAATCAGCATGGCAATGGTAATTATAGCAAAGGAGATAAAAGAAAGAAGTGGTATGGTGATAAAACCAAACCACTCCACATATTTGACAGCACAAGATACTCCCAGGCCGCAAGGGGCAATTCCCTCCCCAATTACTCCATTTTGCAGAAGATACTGATAAAGCGCAACTGCCATGCCCAAGATACTTAGCGGCAAAACATAAAAAGGCAAATTTATATCTTTCCGCAAAATTCCCACTGCCAGAATTGGCACCAGGGGAAACATCAAAATTCTCTGATACCAACAAAGAACACAGGGAGCAAAAAGTTTAATTTCGCTTAAATAAAGACTGCCTGTGGTGGCAGCTACGGCGAAAATCAAGGCTAAATAGAGAATATTTTTGCTAACCATTTGTAGTTAAAATAATAGCTACGCTAATCAGCATAAAGATAATAGTGCCGATAATTATCGCTTTCCAAACGGGCGGAACCGCTATTTTGCTGGTTCTGGCCGCTCTGCGTATAGCCAAAATCACCATAATATAATAGCTAAAAAGCATCAGCAGAATGACTATAAATAAATATTGTAAAACGGTAAAAAGGCTCATTTAAGTTAACTCCTCCAGTACATCTTCTATTTGCTTGGCGTTTTTAGGCGTGCTGAAAATAAGAAAAGCTAAAAAAACGATAACGAGAGGTATCAGCATGGGCAAAATCAAGGCTACCAGATGCTGTCTTTGCACACAAAGAATTTTTTCCCCCGGCAAAAGCCGGATTAACTCAAGTTCTTTCAAATCAAAAATTATTCTTTCATGTTTGTTTTCCATAGCTTATTTTACACTCTGAAAGCGCCTTTTTCATAGCCAGCAATATTTCATCGCGAATATTCTCGGCTTCAATAAGAGTTATCTTGTGTTCATTGTGCGGAAAGTAATGAAAAAGCAAATTCCTGCCTTTTTTCCAGACCTGCCAGAGTTCATTAGCCAACTCCTGGCCGCCGCAATACAAAACCAGTTTATCAAAAATTGAATTGTGTCTTAATCTTTTTTCCAGGCTGGGATTTAAGGCTTTGCCAATGCGAAATCTGTCCCCGCGATAGGTGCTCTCATCAATAAATTTTAAGTCAAAAAAGAGCTTTTTCAAAAAACCCTCATAAGCTTTGGCGTAGGGAAAAACCAGATAGGAATAATCGTGAATTTCTGCCAGTTCTCCGGCATGGAAAAACAATTGCTCGCCGTCTTCAATAAGCTCCTTTTGATGAGCTGATAAATATTGCCAGAGAACTTGCCTCTTATCAATCATGGTGTAATAATTATACCACTATACCATCTTGACAAAGGCAATCCCTCGACCGTATACTTATTCTCCATGGCCGCAGAAGAAAACCAAAAACTATCCTCCACCAATCTCACTCCTTTTTTGATAGCGCTTCTGGTTGTTGCCGCCTTTGTCATCGGAGCGCTCTATACCAAAATGCAATATCTGGAAAAAACCCAATCCCCCACTTCCCAGACTTCCCAGACTCCCCTTCAGGGCGAGCCTTCAGGGCGAGCCCCTACCGTAGGTACCATCCGACCGGTCAGCGACAGCGACCACATCCGCGGCAGTAAAGATGCTAGGCTTAGCTTGGTCGAATATTCCGATTTGGAGTGTCCGTTTTGCAAAAGCTTTCACCCGACCATGCAGAAAATTTTACAAGACTACGATGGCAAAGTCCGTTGGGTCTATCGCCATTTTCCCCTAGACTCTATTCACCCCAAAGCCAGACCGGCAGCTTTAGCCGCCGAGTGCGTGGCCAGTCTGGGAGGCAACGACAAATTCTGGAATCATGTTGATAAATTATTTGAGGGCGCCCCGGTTACCCTTACTGATGACCAGCTAAAAACAATAGCCACCGGCCTGGGCGTTAACGCTTCGCAATTTGATG
>JACOYD010000046.1 GCA_016182055.1 Candidatus Microgenomates bacterium
TCAACGCTTTGGCCACCACCCGCAGACTATCAATATCCAATCCCGAATCAATCTCGTCCAAAATGGCAAACTTGGGTTTAAGAATTAACAGTTGAGCTACCTCCATTCTTTTTTTCTCGCCTCCCGAAAACCCATCATTGAGGTATCGGCTCATAAAACTTTCATCAAGACCGACTGTTTTTAAGGCTTGACTAACTTGCTTTTTAAATTCGGAAAGAGGAATATTATCAGCCGAATGAAGCGCTTTGTAGGCAGTCCGCAAAAAAGCCAATACCGATACACCAGTCACTTCAATCGGACTTTGAAATGCCACAAACAACCCCTGCCTCGCCCGTTCTTCCGGTTTCATTCTCCGCATATCCTCTCCGTTAATTTTTAATTGGAAATTGGAAATTGGAAATTGGAAATTGGCATGGCCCATCAGGGCCATTGCCAGACTGGTTTTCCCCGCTCCATTTGGCCCCATCAGGGCATGAATTTCCCCGGGTTTAACAGTCAAACTAACGCCTTTGAGAATTTCTTTATTTTCAGTTGAAACAATTAAATTCTTAATTACTAACATAGTTTATCCAAAGTAATCTTGTACAAATTTCTAATAGGCTGGCGGGCCAGTTGATATCCGCCGTTTTTCCCCTCAATGGCAGTGAGAATTCCCGCATGACGCAAATCAAGAGCAATTTGCCGTAAAAAGGGAAGAGCAATTTTTTCCTCACGGGAAATAGCAGAAAGAGCCACTGGCTCGGCCCCATGCCGCTTGGCCAGGCTGGTAACAAACCTAATTCCATATTCTTCTCTTTTGGAATGGGTCAACATATAAAAAACTTATACTAAAGTAGTCTTAGTTTAACTAAAGTTGAAGATTTTGTCAACTAAAAAATTACTTTCCCCAAAATATTTTCTTTATTAATTGACCCAAAAGTTCGGCTGTCGGTGGAAGATTTGGGATTATCACCGGCCACAAAATATTTCTTACTCTTAGTATTGGTAATTCGTTTTAACAGTAACCGCCGACTGCGCGGATCTTTGATAACAACCACATCGCTAATTTTCGGTGGTCTAAATAAATAAGGTAGATAGCTAACTAAAACCGTCTGGCCTTCTTGGAAGTTCGGCTCCATGCTGTGGCCTGAAACCACAAACCTCATGAGGAGAATCATTTTACATCAACCGCTCGTTTGTTGTCGCTGCAAAGTTTAGTTGCTTTCCAGACAACTTCGTGAAGATTGGGAAATTTCTCCAAGTGTTCCGCCTTAAAGTAATCCGTCCACAAAATTAATACTTCTCTTTTGCAAGCTTCAGCATGTTGTTCTTTGGTAAGTACCATTCGCACAAAGGAATTTCTGTCGTTGACTGCCGGATTTTCTTTGGGCAAGGCATTTATTTTTTGCACCATGGCCAAAACCGTTTTGGCTGCCAGCTGGGCAGTGTGAGGATCGTAAATCCCGCAGGGCACATCACAGTGGGCATAAACCGTTTGAAGCGGGAAAAATTTATCAATTAATTTTAAAAACAGTCCTGTCATACTTTTAATTTAGCTTATTTGCGGCAAAATTTCAACCCGCGAATTGGTCACGCCCCTTTTAAATCTTTCTTCTGCCTGCCTGTATCCTTCTCCCAGCAGAGCTTTGTAGTGCATGGGGATGGTAATTTTGGCGGAAATCTCATTGGCCGCCTGTATTGCCTCCTCCACGTCCATCACATACTGTGGCCCGCCAATGGGCAGCATGGCAATATCTAAATTTTCCCCTTTAAGTAATTTCATTTCATCTGTAAAGTCCGTATCTCCTGCGTGGTAAACCTTCCCGCCGTTAACATAAAATATATATCCCACCCAGTTATTGACCTTGGGATGGGCTTGTAAGCGGGCAGGGTTGGTATTGTATGCGGCAATCGTCTTAAATTTGACATTTTTAACCTGGTATTCTTTATTGGGCGAAACCGAAACTTTTTCATTATTAACCGCCAGTTTAGCCAGGCAGTCGGGAGGAGCTACAAAAACTGTTTCTGTTTTAACCAGCTTGGCAATATCATTTGGAGACAGATGATCGGGATGGGCGTGTGTAATAAAAAGTAAATCGGCAGGCTCTAAGAAAGAAAGAGTATTGGGAAAGTTGTAAGGGTCGATGTAATAAATAGTATTTCCCGAAACATGGTCAACCAGCTTAAAACTGGCATGTCCATACCAGGTGATATCACTTATTTCCATACTTAAAATCATACACCATTTGGGAAATTTTGGCAATTGTTTTAACGGCCTCCTCTTCGGTATCGTTAATATCGCTTGACAAAACCCCCAAAAAGTAAGTGGCGTCTCCCTTTTTAATCAGGCCCACGTCATGAATATTGCCTACTTCATTGCCGATTTTGTGGAACACTGAAACATCTTTGGGCAAAAGAGCCGGCAGTCTATCCTCAAAATCAGTCTCCAGCAAAAAATCAAACATTTCTGCGGTGGCGGCAAAACCGGCAATTTCATTATTTTTTATTTTCTTAAATAATAGCTCGACGTCGGAAAGAGAGGTCTTGTTGTCGGAAAGAGAGGTCTGTTTCATACCCCAGCTCTCAATCAGACTCTGTATTTTTCCATCGCCAATTACTGTTCGCAAGATATATTCGGCAGTGTTATCGGACTTTTCTATTAACAGCCGGGCCAGTGTTTTAAGGGAATAAATAGTGCCCGGGGCGTCATAACGAATTGTCCCCGTACCGTAATCTTGAATATCCCTTGCCTGAAGACTGATTGTTTCATCCAAATCTATTTCTTTTCTGTCAGCCAAAAAATAGGCAGAGGCCAGTACAAAAAGTTTATTAACAGAAGCCGCCCGATGAATCACATTTTTATTTAAGTCAAGACTTTGGTCTTTACTATAGTCAACAAAGTAGACGCTCCATGAACCTTTCTTGGTATCGACCAATTCTTTTATGTCCTTTTCTAAATCGGCCAGAGATTTTTTGCTTTTATCAAAGCTATCTTTTGCTAAAAGCTCGCTGGAATCTTGTAAGGTATCTTTAATAAAAAATCCGCCGGACCACTTAAGAACCAAAAAGAGAATTAGTAAAAACACCAGGCCGAAAAGAAAGCGCTTGGGGGAAAAGCGATGTTTTGGTCTTCTGCTTGAATGTGAGTATCGCAAAATATTTTCCATTCTACTCTCCTTTTGGCCGATACTGCAATGCCTCGGCTATATGAGCCGGAGAAATAACAGAGACTGCCTCCAGATCGGCAATGGTGCGGGCGGTTTTAATTATTCTGTGATAGGCGCGGGCAGACAGATTCATTCGCGATACCGCCATGCGCAAAAGCTCAAAACAGGCACTATCAAGTCTGCAAAATTCCTTAACTAATCTGGTAGTCATCTCACTGTTGCTGGTAATTGATAATTTCTTAAATCGATAAAGCTGTCTATCGCGGGCTTTTTGCACCCTCTTGCGAACCGTTTTTGAAGACTCAACTTCCGGCTTTTTACTTTCCGCCGCCAGTTTTTCCACCTTTACCGCCGGTACATCAATATGCATGTCAATTCTATCCAAAATAGGTCCTGAAATTCGTTTTTGATAGCGGGTGATTTGGAAAATACTGCACCGGCACTCATGAGAAGGATCGCCAAAATAGCCGCAGGGGCAGGGGTTGGAAGCGGCAATCAGCATAAACTTGGAGGGAAAAGTAATTCTGCCTCGGGCCCGAGATACCGTCACAAAACCATCTTCCATGGGCTGGCGCATACTCTCCAGCACATGACGGGGAAACTCCGGCAGTTCATCCATAAAAAGCGTGCCCCGGTGGGCCAAAGAAATTTCTCCCGGCTTAGGCATAGCTCCTCCGCCTATCAAACCTATGTAGCTGGTGGTGTGATGAGGATTTCGAAATGGCCGCTTTTTGATAATTGACTCATTTCCCAAAAGACCGGCGATGCTATAAATTTTTGTAACATCAAGCGCCTCTTCAAAGGTAAGTCTGGGAAGGATTGAGGGCAATGTTCGAGCCAGCATGGTTTTTCCGGCCCCCGGGGGGCCCTTCATAAAAAGATTATGAGCGCCGGCTGCGGCGATTTCCAAAGCTCTTTTGGCCTGTTCCTGACCTTTAATATCGGATAAATCAAATTCATACAACGTGTCATCATGAAAAAGCGGAGCAACTTTTATCAGCGGATTGGGAGTAATAGATTCTGTGCCATTTAGGTGCTTAAACAAGGAAAGAAGCGAGGCCAGCGGATAAACAGTGACACCTTTGATAATTGCCGCCTCTTTGGCATTGACTTGGGGCAGAAAAATTTTTTGGTAGCCAAGTCTGGCGGCCAGCATTACTTGAGGCAGTACGCCAATAGTATGCCTCAGGCTTCCGTCAAGCGAAAGTTCACCCAAAAAAAGACTATCGGAAATATCCGTACTTAACTGCTCGCTGGCAATAAGAATACCTAAGGCAATGGGCAAATCGTAGCTTGGACCTTCTTTTGGCAAGTCAGCCGGGGCCAAATTTACAATAATTCTTTTGGCCGGAAAATCGGCGCCGCTATTTTTAACGGCCGCCCGTACTCGCTCCCTTGACTCTTCCACAGCCTTATCGGGAAGTCCGACTATGGTAAAAGAGGGTAATCCTTGAGCAGCAATGTCAACTTCTACCTCAATTGGCACTGCATCAAGTCCAAGTATGGCAGAAGAATTAACTTTGGCAAGCATATAACACTTCTCATATCCGCTCCCGCCGCCAAAACCCGCTACCTTAAAGGCATACGGGTAGATGGCGCAAAACGTCTTTTCTCAAATCTTACCGCTTAATCGTAATACTAGATCCGGCTGTCTCTGCTGTTGCCGATGCTACAATACGAGTTCCCTCTTTAAAGATCACGTATTTCGTATCCGCAGCTGTGCCGGTTGATGGATCCGCCGGTATAGCCGCAACGTAATCTGGTGCAAGCAATGTTAAATCAACAAGTCCCGCACCTGTTCCTATGTTTGTTGGCGTTGCAGTAATTACGCTTGGAAGATTACCATTACTGTCTGCAGCATATTGGTAAACTGCGCTTACTATTGCGCTTATATCTGCTCTGCGCTGTGTGTCTCTGGCTGAAGCAAACTGTCTACCGGGATTTACCGCCACCGCTACCACTGCTGTTAAAATTGCGATAATTCCAATGACAACTAAAAGCTCAATCAAAGTGAAACCCTTTTGCAGGGCAGAAAATTTTGTCTTGAGTTTCACTATATCACCTCCTCTCTTATACTTACTCACCTTCATTTTCCAATAATTATTTGTATATCAAAGGGATAAGACTCATCAAGTTGTTCAAATTTTATTTCTGCCGATTTTGTACCAAATTTTTCCGCAATTCTATCTTTATAAAACAAAACTTGACTTTTAAGTGAAACACTGCTGCCTGTTACTTCTGTTTCACTGTTGGCCGTTCGCAAAACACTAATTCCTAAACCCGTCAACTCATCGGCCAGCGTCTTGGCCGCCAGAGGTATTCCGCTTCCATTTATCACCTCTGCCGTAACGCTTGTTTTTTGTTCTTGATTTAGCGTAGCAGAGGAAACATTGGCTGTCAAGCCCCTTCTTTCTTCGATATAGAAAACTATTTCATCAAAGGAACTATCCAGGGCAATCGGTGGTGAAACTTGCCTTTCCGACAGCCAAAATGGCTTCACAACAGTATTTACCATCGTATTTATAAATATCGCCAAAGCCGCCAGAAAAACAATCGCTAAAATTGCCACCACTACGGTATTGGCGGTAATGTTTATATTATTGAGCTGACGCATAAAGATTAGCTCTCATAATAATTTTATTTTTTCCTTTTATTCCTGTAGGGGAATCCGCATCCAGGCGGGAAATCGCAAAAAGATATTTTCCATTGATAATGCCACTCAAAAAACGGACGACATTTGGATAGTCGCCTTCTACCGTTATGCTAACCGGCATCACAGGGTTGCCGTTTCCGTCTTTTACCAACTCTTCGCTCTCAAAATGAAACTCCGCCAAAACCAAAGATCCGGCCGCCAAACTGTCAATAAAACTGACTACGGAAACAAAATCCTTTTTGGCGGGAAATGCTTCCTGTAACAGGCTTACCGAATCGCTTTTGGCAGAAAGGTTTGCCGAAAGTACGGGAATAACCTTTTGATCCTTTTCTAACTGAACCAGCTGTTTTTTCTTTTCACTGGCATCTTTTGAAATATTGCCGATAGCCAGGGTGAGAATAAAAAAACCAATAACCGTAGTTCCAAGAAGTACCAGTAAAATACGCATGCTCATTTTTTACTCCCTTCAAATGATAGAGAAAAATTGGCTGACCCTTTTTTCTCCAGACTTATCAATGGAATATTTACCTTGGTAAACTTCCCTTCTGTTTCCAAAGTTTGTCCAAAACCCAGCAGTTGGTCCCGCTCCAGAGATTTGCCGCTAATTGTCCAGGAATTTTGCGCCACGTTATAGGTATAATGAGTTATACTAAGTCCCCCCGGAGATTTATCGGCAATAAATGATAGCGTTTCCAGTAAACTCGTTTTATTTTCTCTAAATTTTTTGACCGCGGCTATTTCTCTATTTAACTCCTTTACCTGCTCCCGAACTTTTACGCTGTTTTCTTTCTTCATAGCTTCCTGCTGTCTGGCAATTTGGTCTTGCAGTGAAAACATATTCCATAAAAGAAAAACCAGACCGGCCAGATAAAAAAGACAAAGCGCTCCAAAAAAGGCGGTGGCAAGTCTGGCAAAATGAACTCTTTTGGCAATTTTTAATTTTTTATCTACCAGACGGGATAAATCGGCAGGCAATAGATTGACGTGCTGGTGATTCTTGGGAAAAGTTAATGGCAAATCCAACAGGGCAAACACCGGAAAAAAAGAAAGAGCCTCTTCTCTTTTTGCGACAGGATAAGATATAGACAAAAAATCTACCGTCGTACTCAAATTTACCGCAATTTGCTCCCTGATATTTTCTGCCGCCGCTCCGGTAATATACACTCTGCCAATTTTAGCCGTTTCGTCTTTGCCATCCCGTTTTTCATAAAATGCCCGCATGTTGCCAATCTCATTTGTCAGCTCATTTGCCGCGGAGGCTTCTTTGGGCAAAACAGAAGTAAGCTCAATTTTTCCTTTTTTGTTAGCAATCACCAGAATGGTTTCATTTTCTTCCAGGTCAACAATAAGTGCAGCCTGACCTTTTGAAGTTTGGCTTGGGGTTTCTGCTTTTTCTCCCCCCTCTTTATCTGCAGTTTTGGCCGTTGGGGGCGGCTGTTTTGGGAGGTGGCGGGCCAGAGCAAAACTTACCGGCTCAATACCGGCAATAAATATTCCTGCCGCCTTAAGAATAGCTGTGGATTTGTCAAGAATGTTTCCCCGGGCAGATACCACAAACACCGTTTCCTGATTTTCTGTTTTTTCTAAAATTTGCCAATCCAGATAGGTGTTTCCGTCCGCAGGAGAATATGACTCAATTTCATGGCTGATTTTTTCTTCCAGATCACTGCCGTGATCGGACACAGTGATAGTTTTGCTAAAAATGTATTTTTCCGAGACCCCCAGAATAACTTCGCTTTGGGCAAGAGAAAACTGGCGGGCAATTTTAAGAAAAACTGCTTTGAGCTTATCTTCATCTTTTACCTGTCCATCGTCAATTATACCCTGATCCAGCGGAATATTTGCCAAAAGCGGCTTATTGCCTACCATTTTGGCAATCTTTATGCCATTATCACTAATAACGAGGGCAGCTCGCATAGTATTATGGTAGCATATTTAGGGAAGTTCCGATATACCCGAAACCGTCATCACCCCGCCCGTAAAGGTGACCTGTGCTCCAATTTTTCTGGAATATTTTCCATCGCTGCAGCGAGACTCAACGGTTTTTGGAGAACTGCCAACTACAGTAATAGTACAGGTAGAAGAACCAAGGATAACTGTTTCGCCTGTATAATTAGGGTTTCGCAAAAGCCGCATTAAGGCATTTTCCAAAGCGCCATAGGTTGTCTGATACTGGGAAACGCCAAAACTAACTGCGGTATTTTTTTTAAGTTCAGAAATCACCAGAGTGGCGGCAGAAACCACGGCAATAAGGGCAATTATGCCAATCAAAATCACCATGATAAGCGCTTGACCTTTTTGTTTTTTATGGTGGGCTTGTCGAACCATCATCTTAATTGTATTGTTGTTTGGTATGTTTTGCTGATGTAACTTGTTTGTCCGTAAACTAACGTATTGGCTTTTATCTCAAATAATACGCTTACTGTGGGCTGTTGTCCGGCTTCACCACGGGTGGTAAATAAGAGATTTTGCACGGTCACGGAATTGGCTGTTAAATCAGATGTTTGTCCACCTTCCGTCTTTTGCAAAAGGCCGTTTCCGTTGACAAAATACCGGATATCATTATTGTTTAAGTAAAGCTCTGCTGCCGATGCTCCCAAAGCGGGAGATGAAACAGAAGCGGCTCCCCGTATTGTCTGGGTCATTTCTAAAAATGCTGTCCGTCCATTTCTATCTACTTCCTGATTTTCGGCCACCTGCGTTTCCAAAATTTTACTGCGGAAAAAAAGATCAACCGAGATAGCCAACACAATGGCAAAAACTGCCGTGTAAATGAGCAACTCAATAACAGTGAAGCCCCTTTTTAAGTTTTTAATTTTGAATTGCCCTTCGGTCTTGAGCTCAGGGTCGAAAGATATTTTTGACTTTTGCATTTTGCTTTTTGATTTTTATGGTGAGTAATTTACGGTAAAATCATAAAGTGTTGGCGTTATTGCTGCATCAGAGGTGGTCAGAGTAGCTTTGTATCGAAAGCACCGCCCCGGGTTTTCAAAGCCGCTGCCGTCATCGCTTAGGGGAATTGCCCCATCGTCTGTAAATGAACTACTGGCCGTTCCATCCGGTCCCACAAAAGTAAAAGAAGCGCTATTGCATGTGCCGTCTCCTCCTACATCAGCCACCGCCACCTGAAAGGTAATATCTGTTCCCACCAGCTCATTAAAACTGGCGTCAAAGCGATTAAAAGCCGTAGTTGACGCCGCATCAAGAGTGCTGGACTCAAAAGTGCCAAAGGTGGCAAACGCCCCACCGGGCCCTCCTTCTATAATCTTAAGTTCTGAATTTGAGTCGCCGGTAACAATATACGAATAAGCATCGCCATCTCCCTCGAGTACGGCCGCTATTCCCTTTACGCCGCTATCAACCTGCATGCCGCCGCATCGGGTCGGGTGAGTTTCATCTGCAATATTAATCGCCTGATATTCTTCTGCCCCTGTACCTACAAGAAGGGCTTTGTTGCCCGGTACTACGGCCAAACTTCTCGGATTCATACCGCTGGCATCATAACTGCCAACAATTGGCCGGGAGCCAATTTTTGATGTGATGTCAATGACAAAAAATTCAGGGAGGCTGGCGGAGGCGCCGGTAGCCAGGTAGGCGCGCGTGGCGGAGCTATTGACAAAAACTCTTTTCCCGTCTGTTCCGTTAACATCTGCCCAGCCGGCATTCTCAAGCGACTGGGGATTTGATATATCAATAATCTGCATTTCAATCGGGGAGCCTGAAAGTGATACATACGCATAGCTGCCATTGACTGCCACGCTGGTTGCCGAACCTAAAAATAAAAAAAGCCCAAGAAGCGGCCGCGAGCCCACTTTGCTCGATAAATCAAAGATGTAAAGAATAAATCCTGCTGTGACATATCCTCTATTTCCCGATACATAGACGCTGGTGGCGTCTGAATTGGAAAAGGGGGTATTAAAATACCCAACTTCCTGATAAGTGGTCAGGTTAACAATTACCACCTCTTTTGAATTATTGTCTGTAGCCAGATAAGCATAGTTTCCATCAAGGAAAACATCATTTGTTTTATATCCGTCAAATGTTCCGGAAAGCGTTGGGACTGGAGGATGTGTATCTGAAATGGCAACATCTGCCAGCGATACACCCGCAGCGTTTTCTCCTGTTCCCACAATTACCCGGCCTTCATAAGCAGAAATGGCATTGGCTACCCCGCTTTTGGGTAAATCAAATAAGGCTACAATAGGCGAAGGCTCACACCAATCGCCCTGTCCGCCTGCCCCCAAAATTACCTCCCCATCAGGAGGAGTTCCATTTGTATATTGGCTAACTGTTCCTGTGTAAGTCCCCAAATCAAATTCACTCTTTAAGGTCTGTGTCCAGACCAAATTTTCTTTGTAGCGGGTCAGAAAGGTGGTGGCTAAGATGGTATGGGGTATAAGCGTCTGCCAGGAAACACTGGCTGTAGCTACTTTAGTGCTGGGATCAAGGGTGCCGCCGGTTGAGACAATTTGCCCGTTGCCGTCTCGATAAACATCGCCAATTGTCACCTTTCTGGTAAATTGCCCCACCGTTTCTCCGGAAGTTGTGGCGGTAAGCGCCCATGATGAACCGGATGGCGCAACATAATAGGTACCGTTGACCATATTGGCCACCCATCCTTTATCCCGAATGGTTAACAACGGCTCCAGCTCTTCCTGTAAAAGCAAACCGGCAGTGCTTTGCAGTTTGCTTGAGCCAATTCCATCAACCGATACGCCCAGAGCCGTGGCCGCCGTTAATAAAATTGTCCCCAATACCAGGGTAGCAACTATCAACTCTACCAAAAGCGTCCCTTTTTGTCTGTAAGTATTATTTTTAATAAGAAATGCCTCCTGTTTTGGAAATAGTAATGGTTTTGCTCTTTTGAGTATTGGTTTCCAAAACCACCACAAAATTTTGCGCCGGGTCGTAATTTGCAATACTACCGCTTACCCTGTCAAAAACCACACTGCTTTGAGGCAGTTGAATTTGCGAAAAGGTAATCCCCAAAGGCAAATCTGTCCGCTCGTTTTGTGAATCATTGACATCGTATGTGGTACCTTTAAACATTACGTAGTAGTTTGCTGAAAAATAGATGCCGTGGACAGAAGGCTCTTGTCCGTCTTTAGAAAGACCGCTTATAGTATTAGTTTGCGCTTCGCCTAGTACACCAACAACTTCGCGGGTAGAAGCATTTAGGGCGTCGGAACGGCCAATCCCCCACAGAAAAATCATTGGCAGTCCAATAATAAGAGTGAGGACAAAAATAACAACCAGTACCTCAACTATGGTAAATCCAGCATTTGCGCCTTTTTTCACTTTATTTGCAAACTCCCCATAAGGCTATAAATCGGCGTAATAATGGAAAGAGCCATTAAAGCAACTACTATACCCACGCCCACCATCAGCACCGGCTCCAAAACAGTGGTAAAGTTTTTAAGCGATGCTTCCACCTCCGCATCATAAAAATCGGCGATATCAAAAAGAACCTTCTGGAGGGTTCCGGTTTCTTCCCCTATGGCAATCATCCCCGTAACCATTTTGGGAAACTCTGCTCCCTGCTTGTGCAGAACGTCTTTGATAGAGGCGCCTTTGCTTATTTCTATTTCCAGCCTTGCTCCCAGTTTAGTGTATTTGGGGAGAGTCAAACTGTTTGCTCCGATCTTAAGCGCCTCTATAATGGGAACGCCGCTTTGCAAAAGCGTTCCCAAAACCCGGGTAAAGCGGGCGATATCCAAATCGGAAAAGGTGGTTTTAACCACCGGCAGTCTGGGTAAAAGTTTTTTTATGTATAATCCCCCGCTACCTCTTGTAAAAAAGAGAAACATAGAAATTATTAAACCCGCAAATGCCAAAAGAATAAAAATGATGTTTCGCTCAAAAAAAAGACTCGTTTCAAAAAGAGCTTTGGTAATGCCGGGAATGGGCAGACCCGAGGAAAGAAATACTTTAGCTATTCTGGGAAGAACTCCCACCAGCATCACAAATCCCATCACCGTCATCGCCACCACAATAATAAGGGGATACAAAAGCGCCCCTCTGACTTTTTGTACTAAAGCGTAATCGGCCAGTATCTGCTTGCCTAAATATTCCAAAGAGCGATCAAGCGTACCGCTTTCCTCACCTGCGGTAATAATAGTAAGAAAAATCTTATCAAAGGCTCGGGGAAACTTTTTGAAGCTTTCTCCCAATGATTTTCCTTTCTGCAAATCATTTTTTATCTCGACGAGTATACTGGCTAAAGTCTTGTTTTGTGTTTCTTGCGACAGAATATCTACCGCCTCCAGTATGGGAGTGCCGGAGCGAATCATGGTTGCCAAATATCGGCAAAAATTCCCCTTTTCTACCAGGGGAATTGATTTGTTGGCAAGATTTTCAGGGCTACTCCCTAACTGCACGTAAAACCTCCTCAATGGTGGTTATGCCGGCTGAAATTTTATCCAGCCCATCCTCCAACATGGAAATCATGTGTTCTTTAAGCGCCTGCTCCTCTATATCATCAAGCGAAGCGTGCTTAAGAGTCAGCTTGCGGATATCCTCCGAAACTGCCAATACTTCAAAAATGCCCACCCTTCCTTTATATCCGCTCCCGCCGCATTCCTGACATCCTCTGCCCCGATAAAATTCCTGCTTTTCCAGTCTGCCGCTAAATTTCTCCTTAAATACGGTCAATTCCAATTCGGATGGCTTAAATTTTTCTATACAGGCCGTACAAATCTTGCGCACCAGCCTTTGAGCTATCACCACATTTACCGTGGAAGCCACCAAAAAAGCTTCCGCTCCCATGTCCAAAAACCGGGGAATAGCCCCTGCCGCACTGTTGGTATGAAGGGTGGATAAAACAAGGTGGCCGGTTAAGGCCGAGTGGATGGCCATCTGGGCAGTTTCGTTGTCGCGAATTTCCCCTACCATAATCACATTTGGGTCATGGCGAAGAAGAGAACGAAGACCGGAGGCAAAGGTAAAACCGGTAGTGGGATTTATTTGCGCCTGATTGACGCGGTTTATGGCATATTCGATAGGATCTTCTATGGTCCAGATGTTGACCCCCGGATCGTTGAGCATATTCAAGATGCTGTAAAGGGTGGTTGACTTGCCACTGCCGGTGGGACCGGTAATCAGTACCATTCCGTAAGGTTTCTTCAAGTTTTCGGAAACTATCTTGGCATTATTGCCTGTTAATCCCAGCTCTTCCAGGGGCTGTGGCCGGGTAGACTCCGAAAGCAGACGAAGAGCGATATTTTCATCATAAAAAGCGGGAATTACCGAAACGCGGATAGAAACAACATCTTCATCCATGGTAAACTTAAACCGTCCATCCTGCGGGATGCGATGCTCGTCAATTTTAAGCTCGGAGAGAATTTTAATTCTGGCCACAATTGCTTTTTGAATTGAGCGGGGTAAAGTGATGATATCGCGCAGTACTCCGTCGATGCGAAAACGTACCACCACAGAACTTTCCAGGGCTTCGATATGAATATCGGAGGCTGCCTCTGCCATGGCGTATTGCAAAAACGTTTCCAAAATTTTTACCACCGGCAAATCCTGGGCAATGCGGGCCAAATCATCGCCTGTTTTAACAGCCTTCTTAAGATTTTCCTCAATTATCTGCTCAAACACCTGTTTGATGTTGCGTTTGTATTGAGCTAAGCCTCTGGAAATATCGGCACTTGAAGCAAGATGGGGAATGATTTTAAGTCGTGTCCGGCGTCTGGCCTGTTCCAGCGCCTCAAAATCATTGGGGTCTTCCATGGCTATTTTAAGGGCGGTTTCATTTTTTTCAAACGGTATCATGCGGTAAGAGCGAGCCATACTTTCGGAAATTGTATCCAAAACAGTCTGCTCGATAGTTTTATTCTTAAGGGTGATATAGGGAACTTTGTAGTGTTCGGCAATCAACTGGGCGAGAGCCTCGTCGGTAATAAGTCCCCGAAAGATAAGAATATCTGAAACGGGCCTGTCAATTTGATCTGCGGCGCGGACTGCCGAATCAATATCTTTTTCACTGACAAAGCCGGACTTAAGAAGAATATCTTTGAGCTCTTCGGGCAGGATTTTCATAGATAAATACTACCAATACTACCAATACTACCAATTTCCAATATCAAATACAAGCGCGGGGAGGCTGCAAATTTTTGAAGATTTCGTCCGAAGGACTAGCGAGTGGTAGGACCAGCCAGGGGCAATCTCAGCACTAACTTACTGGTAAATACTTTTTCACTGCTTCAAAAACCTGCGTTGGCGTATGTTCTGCTTTCACCAAAAACTCTTTAACCCCCAATGTCTTGGCCTTATCCATGGATTCTTTATCGGTCAGATTGGACAGAACCACCACCGGAATATCTTTGAGCTTGGCCGTTTTCTGCATTTCTTCCAAAATGGAAAATCCGCCAAGTTTAGGCAACATTACATCTAGAATAACCAGATGTGGCGGACTCTCTTTCAAAAAAGCAAGGGCACTCTCCCCATCTGAAGCAACACTTACCTCATGTTTCTCGCCTTCCAGGCGGGTTTTGTACATTTTGGTCAGAAAAGGATCGTCTTCTATTAAAAGTATCTTAGCCATTTTATTTTTGACCTCGCGTTTCAAGCACTGTATTAATCATTTCTTCGTTGCGTTTGTAGGCCTCTTCCAAAAATTTTTTAGTTTCCTCATTTATTTGTCCTGTGTGTCCCTCGATAACAAAAGAAAGGGCGTTTTTTATCACCGTTAACTGTCCGAGGATGTTGTGTCGAAGCACAGAAAGAGCATCTTCCATGTTTCAACTATAAATGAATTTGTAAGCAATTGCAAATGAATTTACAAGCTTTGCTTATAAACTATCCTAGGCTTTGCTGTCAATCAAGAAAGTGCCAACTTAACCTCTTCTAGAAATTGATCGGGGGTAAGTGCGCTTTTGAGTAAAAACTTGGAGGCGCCAAGATTTTTTGTTTGTTCCTCAATGGCTGTTTCATGAGTAACGTTGGTTAGCATAATTATCTTTTTGTTGGGCGTTGACGGAGGATTTTGGGAAAGTTCTTCTAAGATTTGCGGTCCTTCTTTTTTGGGTAAGTGAACATCCAGCAGAATTAAATCATAGCCGCCTTGACTGGCAAATTTTAACGCTTCCTCGCCATCGGCAGCTAAATCAACACTAAACCCCTCCTCTTTGAGAAGCTCTCCATAAAACTCCAGCATGGTGGGATCATCTTCCCCCACCAAAATTCTCGCCATACATATCAACCGTACCACAGAGTTCTGCTTCAGTCAACTTAAAATCATTTAAGATATAATAAAGAGATGCGATTAAAAACGTACATTCTGCTAATATTTATAATCGGCCTTTTTGTTTATTTCAATACACTTTTTAACGGCTTTGTCGGCGATGACAACCTGCAGATAGTGGAAAACCCAAACACCCACGAAGCCGCAAATATTCCCCGCTTTTTTGCCGGCAGCACCTACTATACATATCAGGTAGATAAACCGATGGGAGTATATTATAGACCCCTCATGATGTCTCTGTTTACTGCTATTTATCAGCTGACCGGCAGTGATCCATTATTTTTTCACTTAGCGCAAATTATAATTCATATTGCCAATGCCATTTTCGTCTTTCTGCTTTTCAGGCTGTTTCTTAAAAAAAACGCTCTTCCCTTTTTTCTCTCTCTTATTTTTCTCCTTCACCCAATTAATGCCGAGGCGGTTCTCTATATCGCCAACACCCAGGAAGTGTTGTTTTTCTTTTTCGGAATGGCGGCGCTCCTTCTTCTCTTACACACTAACAAAATTCTTACACTTAAACGAACTGCCGTCATCTCTTTTTTTCTTCTTCTTTCACTTTTTTCCAAAGAAACAGGCGTATTATTTATCGCTTTAGCTATTTTTTATACGCTTATTTTCCGTAAAGAATTTCTAAAACCTGTTCTCTTCTCTTTAGCATTAACATTTATCATCTACCTTTTCTTCCGCTACGGGTTGGCAAAAATGCAGTTTGGGCAAATACCCATCGCTCCGCTTGCCCAAGCATCGCTAGTTGAAAGAATAATCAATATGCCGGCTATCATCTTTCACTATTTGCAAACCTTTATTTTTCCAAAAGATTTAATTGTGGCGGATTTTTGGATGGTTAAAAACATAAACGTTGCCAACTTTTATCTGCCCTTGCTAATTATTCTGGTTCTTTTTTTTGCAAGATATATGGCTTTTTCTTTGTCTGGTTTATTATTGGGCTTATACTTCATCTGCAGATTTTGCCTCTTGACGCCACAGTGGCCGACCGCTGGTTCTACTTTCCAATTGTTGGGCTTTTGGGTCTAATAGCTATTATTTTTGAAAAACTAAAAATGGGCGTGCAGAAATACCGTTTGCTGACTATGCTTATTGCAATTATTATTCTTGCTAGTCTATCAACACGAACATTTATCAGAACTTTTAACTGGCGAGACAGCCTGACGCTCTATATGCACGATCTTAAAACACAACAAAACAACTTTTTTCTACAAAATAGCATCGGGGCTGAACTTATTATTCTTGGAAAATACGAGGAGGCCAAAGCTGAACTTATTATTCTTGGAAAATACGAGGAGGCCAAACCATATGTTGAAGCTTCTGTAAAAGCTTTTCCTTATTTTGGCAATGTCAATAACATGGCGGCAATTTATTTATCGCAAGGAAATATTGATAAAACAAGAGAGTATTTGCAAAAAGCCCTGACTCTTGGCGATAACTATTTGGTCTATCAAAACTATTCCAATTTTTTATTAACCTATGATACGCCGGAAAAAACAAAAGAATTTACCAAAGAAGCTCTTATTAAGTACCCGCAAAATCCCAAACTGCGGCAAAATCTTACCAAAGCGGAAGACATGCTAAGTGGTGTTAAAAAATAGCTTCTTACCCTACCACACCTTGGAGGTGTGAAAAAACCCCTACTTCGTCAACCAAAGGCGCTTCAGGCTTAAACCATAAAGAATAACTGTCCCATAAAAAACATGCGAGAGTAAAAACGCAGATACGCCAGAAAATGCTTGAGGGGTTTTGATATTAAAGGCCACGAGAATATAGGATATGAACAAGACGATAAAATGAATACTAAATCTCTTTTCCTTACCATCGAAAAGAGATAACAAAAGTGTAGTGTAGGGAATAATAAGCAAGACGAAATGGTGTTGCCACGCAAGCCCGCCACCAATAAGTATTGCTATGATAAAAACACCATATTCCATAAATTCTCTCGATATGTTTTTCGTCTTTGGATTTGTGACGACAAAACTTATAAGAAGTAATATCCCTAACAGTAAATAATTAATAATACTCGCAACTTCATTCGGTATTGCTAATCGCGCTAGAAATCCTGTAAGCGCCTGATTATAGTAAACACTGTTTCCTGAGGTAGGAATATTAGGTAATACCTCAAAAAGATATTGTCTCGTCAAACCTTCACCAAATAATAAAATCCCAAGGGTGCCGAGAACTACAAATGTTATTAAAGCCGCCCCAACTACACCAAAAGCTTTCTTCCTAAGAAAAAACAATAGAAGTATTAGTGGTATAAGTTTTATTCCAGAAGCAATGCCAAGTAAAATACCAGCTATGTGGAATTGCTTTCGCTGATAAAAGAGAAAACAAAGGCTTATAAGTAATAACAGGAGAAGATTTATTTGCCCCATACCCAAAGTAAACTTAACCGGAAATGATAGTACCGAAAAGCTATAGATAAACAAAAAAGTAAACAGAGAAAACTTCTTTGTGACCGCTTTCAGAATGACAAAAATTGATCCGATAAGTGCGCTGAAAGACAAAATGGTCCAGATTTTTTGGGCTATGTCAATTGGAATAAGACCAAATGGAAATAGAAAAAGAAATGTTGTTGGAGGATAGTTAACGTCAGTTGCCGGATTATCGTAAAGATTACGGCCATGTAAAATATCTTGAATTGATGGGTAATATACATTGACAAAGTCAAAAAGCTGAAACGTCAATAAAATTCTTATTAGGGTAAAAAGAGAAAATACTACTGAAAAAATTATAAAAAGATAAACTAAAAGTCTCATTATTCTTATTGTAACAAAAAAATATATCCCATTATATCCTACTATATCCCACCTCGTATATCCCACCTCGGAGGTGGGAATGAAGCTACACGTAAGGTCTAGTATGTCTTCGACTAACGACAACTGGCAAATCTATTAATAAATAGTCAATAGCTTCTAAAGATTTTTTATAACCTATTCTAAACATAGACAAAATTGGCTCTTTTACACACATTCCATCATTTCTTAAACTTATATAGTCTAAATAAGATGACCATTGATATTCTTTTGGATCTTTTACTAAATATGACGCGACAGGATTTAGATGAATGTAGCGAGACACGTGCATAAATTGATCATCGTCTTCAATCCTTACCGCTTTAAATTGACCTTGAAGCAAAGGCCCAACTCGTTCATGTCTAGTATTAAAATATTTTGTATAACTATTGCCTACCTTATTCATAAATTCCGAAATACCATTATCTTTAAGTTGTCGAAGTAAAAAATGGAAATGATTAGGCATTAAGCAATAACAAAGAATTTCAATAATTTTTGGCGATTTTTCAAAATTTAATTGCTTAAAGCGTCTTATTTGAGAAAACTGTGGCTTTGGACCTTGAAACTGATAATAATTGACGACGTCGATAAGTCTTCTTTTATCTTTTTGGTTGTAAAAGATTGGTAATTTTGCGACTCCTCGATTATAAACATGATAAATTTCGTTGTTAATAAAAGGAGTTTTTCTATATGGCATTCTTTATCTAGTAAGACACAAACTACCCTAGGTGTCAATATACTTTCACCTCGGAGGTAGGACTAGTAGAGGTAGGACTAGTAGGACTAGAGGTACTGCGGCAAAATCTTGCCAAAGCCGAAGATATGCTAAGGGATGTCAAAAAGTAACTTCTGTTGCTATAGTCAAGGACTTATGCTACAGTTTTTATCAAATGTGGTTTCTGTCTAAAACCATTCTCTTTTTAATTTTCTTTTTTCTATTCTTTCTTTTTCCTGCTTCAAGCCATGCAGAAACGATAATAAAAGGAGTGACAGTTATTGGGAATCAGGCTTGGAGTGATACGGGGATAAATCTTGTTGCTGGAAATTCCGACGTCTTCATTAAATTTGGTACATCTCCTGGCCGCATATACTACACCTACTACACTACAAATCCAGTTTCTCCAGAAGGGCTTCCAGGCTGTATTGCAGGACCGACATTTGTTCTCCCAGGCGCTACCTGCTATTCTCTTATTGCACGCATTGACAACGGTGAAGCTTTTCAAGTACAACCCATCATTCCCGGATTCCTTGAAAGTACTGCAAATTTTAAAACTTCGGCAACAGGACCACTTTACTTTGGCTTCAACGATGAAGTGCTACATTTTTCTGACAATGTCGGCAGGTGGGGATTCACTGTTATCGTGAATAATTTTCCCACTCCCACCCCTACTCCAACACCCATTCCAACCCCTGCTCCCACCAAAACTCCCCTCATCTTAATCCCTGGAATTGG
>JACOYD010000008.1 GCA_016182055.1 Candidatus Microgenomates bacterium
TTGGCAAAAGATAAACCCATGGAGCATATTTCTCTGGCCGATGAGGCAGACTTAATTCTTATTTGTCCGGCTACAGCCAATATCATGGCTAAAGTGGCCAGCGGCTTGGCCGATGATTTGCTGACTACCACTATTTTGGCTACCAACGCGCCGGTGGTTTTTGCTCCGGCCATGAATGTCAAGATGTGGAAAAATAGAGCCACCCAGGAAAATATCGAGAAGCTGAAAAAGCTGGGATACTATATTATTGATCCCGAATACGGCGATTTGGCCTGCGGCTACAAGGGGGTTGGCCGGCTGGCAAAAGGGGGAAAAATCCTGTCTGTTGTTTCTGATTTGCTTGCAAAAGGCAGTCAACTGGCAGGGAAAAAAGTTATTGTGACATCAGGCGCCACGCAAGAACAGCTGGATGCGGTGCGGGTGATTACCAATAAAGCTTCGGGTAAAATGGGAGCGGCGCTTGCCGATGAGGCGTTTTTGCGGGGAGCCAAAGTAGTTCTTATCCGCAGTCAACAGGCGGTTTCACCCCAATATTTTGTTGAGGAAATTGCGGTGGAAACGGTCATACCGCCGCCATTTCCGATTTTGTACCCAAAGAAAAAATTAACAGAAAGATTAAAAGCACCAAAGAGTGGATGTTGGCGCTTACTCCAAATATCAAAATTATTGACAGGTTAAAAAAAATTAACCCCCGAATGTTTCTGGCAGGATTTAAGGCGGAATATAATGTTTCGCAAAAAGAGCTTAGAGAAAGCGCCAAAGCAGTGTTAAAACGGGCAGGTACAGATATTATTGTAGCTAATGATGTGGGAAAAAAGGGAAGGGGGTTTGGCACGGATACCAACGAGGTTTACATTGTTGATAAAAAGGGGAATGTCACGCATCTTCCCCTTGCAAGTAAAAAAGACATTGCCCGAAAAATTTTAGATTATGTTGTCGACTGCTTTTGCTCCCGCTAATGTAAGTTTACTTTTTACTATAGAGGAACACAAAAACCCTGCCAAGATGGGTTCTTGCGGCTTCGGCTTTACTGTTGATGGCGGAATAACAGCAGCGGTTGTTAGAAACTCAAGTAAAAACGAAGTTTATTTTAATAATGTTTTGATAAGCTTTCCCAGCGTCACTACCGTTTTAGACAATTTAGGGGTTAAACCCCTAAAAGTTAGATTGTTAAGCGGTTTACCGCTGGGTTCTGGATTCGGTCTATCCGGAGCCGCGGCGCTGGCCACGGCGTATGCCGTTAACCAATTGTTAAATCTTAAGAAGAGCAATTTAGAATTGGCCAAAATAGCCCACGCGGCCGATGTTAGCAATAAAACCGGTTTGGGAGATGTGGCCAGCCAATATTTCGGCGGCTTTTGTATAAAAACGCAGTCCAGCGCCCAGTTTATAATTGCCAAAAAATTACCGTTTGAAGGAAAAACAGTTTATTATCGTATTTTTCGGCCCCTGGCCACCAAATCTATTATAACCGATAAAACCCGCAAACAATTAATTAATAGAATTGGCAGAAAGATAGTTGCACAAGTAGCGGTCATGACAAAACCAACCTTGGCACAAGTTTTTAACAAGGGTTTTCAATTCGCCAAAGAAGCCAATTTGCTGTCGGACCAAGAGGTTATAAAATTAATTGAGGAAATAAGAAACGGTGGGGGGGCGGCCACCATGATTATGCTGGGCCATGGCGTTTTAAGCGATGTTCCTTTTGAAAAGGCAGCCAAAATAACCATTTCAGATAAAGGAGCGCATCTTTTATGAGCGTGCCGGTATCTCATCCTCGATACGTTTCATTAACAATTCGAGATCGTCTTGTCAAAGGAGTTAAAATTGGCATCACTTCCCTTCATGGACTGACAGCTCATGGCAGAGGCGAGGCCTTTGATTATCTGCTGGGTGAGAAAACCAACGAATTTGCCAAGGAGTCAATTAAAGCTGCGGCGGCGTTATTACTACTGGCCAAACATCCTGTTATTTCTGTCAACGGCAATACTGCCGCTCTTTCTGCCAAGGAACTTATCAAACTTGGTAAACTTATACCGGCTCCGTTGGAAGTCAATCTTTTCCATTCCTCAAAAAAGAGAGAAAAAGCAATCAAGGATTATTTGGTAAATAAGGGTGCCGTTGGCGTCTTACTTCCGCAACCAGGCTTCACCATTCCCCATCTTTTAGAACAGAAGCGCTGATTAAAAACGGCAAAAAAGTTATCACCGTTGATCTAAATCCTCTCTCCCGCACAGCAAGGAAGGCAACGATTACCATTGTTGATAATATTGTCCGGGCCCTGCCCCTAATTATTAAAACAATAAAAGTTTTTCAAAAATATGACAGAAAAAGATTAGCACGGATAGTAAAACAGTACGATAATAAAAAACAACGCCAAAAAGCTCTTATGTATATAAGAAGATATTTGACAAAACAATAATTTTGTAATATAATGTTTTTAATTGGAAAAAAGCGTTTGAGTCTATCGCAATAAACCGTATAAATAAGTCAAAGCGTGTCGGCAACGTTACAACATTGAGTGTAACCGAAATGGAGCGCTAAGTATAATACAAGGTGGCACCGTCCTGAGAGAAATCGAAGGGCCCTTGTTAGATCATCAATTTGGTGATTTAGCAAGGGCTTTTTTGTATGAAAAAAATATGAAAACACAGAAATTGTGGGTAACTGGAAAATCAAAATTAAACCCGATTATTGAAGCCTTTGAGACCAGGGACGATATTGCCATGGATCAAAAGCTGATTAAATATGATGTTCTGGGTTCTCTGGCTCACGCCATGATGCTTTATAAAATCGGCATTCTCTCAAAAAGCGAACTGGTAAAGTTAGAGAAGGGACTGTTGGAGATTCTTTCTCTTGATAAACAGGGCAAGTTTGTTATCTCTATGGGAGACGAGGACGTTCATACCAAAATTGAGAATTATTTGACGGAAAAATTCGGCGAAGCTGGTAAGAAAATTCATACTGCCAGAAGCAGAAACGATCAGGTTATTACGGCAACCAGGCTTTATACCAAAGAGGAGCTTTTGCTTATCTGGGGGGAGCTTCTTTCTGGCGCCAAAAGCCTGGTTGCTTTTGCCCAAAAACACGAGTTTGTGCCGATGCCCGGCTACACCCATATGCAAAAAGCCATGCCCTCATCTCTCGGCATGTGGGCCGGAGCTTTTGCCCAAAATCTGCTGGACGATTTGTCTTTATTAAAGTCAGCATTTGCTCTTAACAATCAATCGCCGTTAGGTTCAGCCGCCGGTTTTGGCGTACCATTATCTATTGACAGGGAATATACGGCCAAACTTTTGGGGTTTGCCAAAGTGCAGGCCAATTCTCTTTCGGTGCAAAACTCCCGGGGCAAAATTGAGGCCAATATCGTGGCCTCTTTATTATCAATATTATTAACAATAAATAAATTTGCCACCGACGTTTTGCTTTACACCACCTCGGAGTTTAATTATTTTACCGTTTCCGAAACGCTATTGACCGGCTCCAGCATGCTCCCCCAGAAGAAAAACGTGGATGTGGCGGAGTTGCTACAAAGCAAAGTGCATGTAGTCTTGGGTTTTTACACCACCCTTATTTCTTTAACTGCAAATCTTTCTTCCGGATATAACAGGGGACTTCAGGACAGCAAAAAGCCGCTTTTTGAGTCACTGGATATCACCAAAAACAGTCTGGCTGTCGCCAATATCTTAATCAATAATATCAGTCCCAATGTAAAAATATTAGAAAAAGCAATGACGGCCGAAATTTTTGCCACACATAAAGCCATGGAATTAGTTAAAAAAGGTATGCCGTTTCGGGAGGCTTATCAAAAAGTCGCAGGCGAACTTGCCAGCCTTGCAAGGTCTCACCCCTTCGGGTCTGAGCCTCAGGGTCGAAGACTTGCGAGGCTAAAGGTGGAAACCGAAGATCCTCATAAAATTCTTAAACAGGCAACACACACCGGCGCCACGGGTAATCTGGGCCTATCTGCGCTTGCAAAGACATTACAGAAAGAAAAAAAAGAATTGGAAGAGCAAAATAAAAAATGGAATGAGGTGAGTAAAGATTTATGAAAACAAAAACAAATTATATCAAAGTGGCAAGCTACGAAGCCAAAATTGGCGAAGTGAAAAAAGTTTTACTGCTTTATTCAGGCGGTCTTGATACCTCTGTCATGCTAAAGTGGATCCAGGATAATTACAAAGCCCAAGTGGTAGCATTAACACTTGATTTGGGACAGCAGCATGATGATTTAGAGGCGATTAAGAAGAAAGCATTGAAGCTTGGAGCGGTAGAAGCCATCACCCTTGACGTCAAAGAGGAATTTGCCAATGAATATATTGCCAAAGGAATTAAGGCAAACGCTTCTTATCAATGGGATTATCATCTTTCTTGCGCCATCGGCAGGGCTATTTTAGGTAAAAAAGCGGTGGAAATTGCCAAAAAAACGGGAGCAGATTGTATTGCCCATGGCTGTACCGGCAAGGGCAATGATCAGGTGCGAATTGAGGGATATATTTTGACTCACAATCCCAAAATGAAAATTATCGCGCCTGTGCGGGAATGGAATATGGACAGAAACGAGGAGATCAAATATGCCAAAAAACACCACATTCCTGTTCCCGCCTCGATTGATTTTCCTTATTCGGTTGATGACAACATGTGGGGAATGACTTGGGAAGGCGGAGAAATAGAAGAGCCGGATGTTATATCGCCAATTGAAAAGTTTTTGACCACCTACACTTTGGCCAAAAATGCGCCAAATAAAGAGGAATTGGTCAAACTTGAGTTTAAGAAGGGGATTCCTGTGGCATTGAATGGAGAAAAGTTAAGTTTGGCAAAACTTATCATAAAGCTAAATAAACTGGCAGGCAAGCATGGGGTTGGAGTAGTGCACGTATTTGAAGATCGATTGGTGGGGCTGAAAAACGGCGGCGTTTGGGAGCAGCCGGCAGGGCATGTGATTATCGAAGCTCAACGAGCTTAAGGAAACACTTGACGTCAAATGGGGGTATCTTTGTTATGGAGCCCTTTGGTACGATCCGGTGATGGGCGCGATTAATGCACTTAATGATTGGGTTAATGAAAAAGTCACCGGTGAGGTAACAGTTAAGCTTTTCAAGGGAAAAGTAGATGTGGTGGCTATGAAATCGTCAAATGGCTTGGACAATACGTCGTTTAATGTGGGTGAGGGATATGGATTTAATGTCAATGCCAGCCCCGGCTTTATCGAGGTTTATACCCTGCAGATGAAATTGGCCAATCAATTAAAGAAGGGTAAAAAGGCAGTAAAACTTAAGAAGGGAGGGATTATTCAAGGTGGATTTGATTAAAAAGAAGCGAGACCTGCTTTCCCTAACCGATCTTGCGCCCAAGGAAATCTGGGATATTTTTGCTTTGGCAAAAAGGCTGAAAAAAGAACTTAAAAACAAAGGCGGCAATAAACCACTGCTTAAAGGCAAGTCGCTGGCATTAATTTTTGAAAAGCAGTCTTTGCGGACACGAATTTCCTTTGAAATTGGTATGTTTCAGCTTGGCGGATACACGGTTTATCTTGATCCAAGAGATACCGGTATTGGCGTGCGGGAGTCGGAAGCAGATATTGCCAAAGTGTTGTCAGGGATGGCCGATATTATTGCCGCGCGAACATATAGTCATCAGACAATTGTCAACATTGCCAAAAACTCAACGATTCCCGTTATCAACGCCCTGTCCGATCTGGAACATCCCTGTCAGGCGCTAACCGACTTATTTACTATTTGGTCCTGCAAAGCAGGATCCCGCTCCGCGGGAGAAATGCGTTTATTAAAAGGTTTAACTATTGCCTATGTGGGAGATGGAGAAAATAACGTGGCTCATTCATTGTGTCTTGGTGCGGCCATGATGGGTATGACTTTTCGCAGCGCCAGCCCAAAAGGATTTTGGATGAATAAAAATATTGCTAAAACTGCCCTGAGCGAAGTCGAAGGGCAAGCAGAAATTTTAGAAACCGAAAATCCAGAAGAGGCGGTTAAGGGCGCTGATGTTGTTTATACCGATACCTGGATTAGTATGGGAGATGAACAAGAAAAAGAAAAAAGATTAACTATTTTTAAACCCTATCAAGTTAATCAAAAGTTAATGAAACTGGCCAAAAAAGACGCCATTTTCATGCACGATTTGCCGGCCTATCGGGGAAATGAGGTGGCGGCAGATGTGATTGACGGTCCCCAGTCAGTGGTTTTTCAGCAGGCGGAAAACAGACTGCATGTGCAAAAGGCTCTTTTAGTGAAATTACCGACGCTGCCCAAATAATGCTCTGCCAATGCGGACAATTGTGGCCCCCTCTTGTATGGCCACTTCAAAATCCCCCGTCATACCCATGGAAAGTTCGTGTAAACCCAAACTATCTCGCAACTGCCGCAGACGGCGAAAGAAAGGACGAACCTCTTCCTGATTTGCTAGGACAGGCGCAATTGTCATAAGACCAGTTATAGACAGTTCCGGTAAGGCTTTCAGCGTTTTGTAGGCATTGACAACCTCTTTTGGTGCAAAACCAAACTTACCAGTTTCTCCTGTTATATTAACTTGCAGCATAATTGGCATTGGTTTTTTTATTGCTTTTCCGGCAATAGTTTCTGCTAAACGTACAGAATTAACAGTCTCAATAGCATCAAAAAGTTCCACCGCATTTTTTACCTTATTTGTTTGTAAATGGCCGATCATGTGCCATGTTGGTTTTACTTCGAGTTTGGCAAGAAGGTCTTTTTTGCTTTTTGCCTCCTGCACATAGTTTTCTCCGAAGTGATTAATCCCGGACAAAAAAGCAGCATGAATTGTTTCCACCGGTACGGTTTTGGTAGCCCCCACAATAGTAATTGCTGAAGAATTTCTGCCGCAAGAGGCGGCCGCCTGTTCTATCCGCGCTTTGATACTTCGAATATTTTCCGCTAATGTGTTTTCATTTATCATTTATTCATATTCTACCACTAATTTGGGGGCTTGACAGGGCAGGAAAGTTATGATATAAATTACTGTTGCAAGCTCGATAACGGAGTGGCGTACACTGTACGCTATTTTTGTTGTTGTTGTTCTTTAAGTTTATTCAATTTATTCTTTGA
>JACOYD010000009.1 GCA_016182055.1 Candidatus Microgenomates bacterium
CAAAAAGGGAGGATTAATTATTGGGATTTGCAATGGCTTTCAAGTACTAATAAGAACAGGGCTTCTTCCCTTTGGTAATATTGGCAAAATGGATGCCACACTTTTACCTAATGACAGCGGGCATTTTGAATGCAGATGGATTAGGGTGAGAGATGAAAAAAGTAAGCGAATTTTTTGGATGTCAGTTAATCATGGAGAAGGGAAGTTTTTTGCAGATGCAAAGACACTAAAAGAAATCGAAGCACAAAAATTAGTTGTTTTTCGCTATATTGACAACCCGAATGGTTCATTAAATGATATTGCCGGAGTCTGCGACCCCACCGGTCGAATCATTGGTATAATGCCCCATCCGGAGAAATTTGTGGATGAAACCCAGTTTGCAAATTGGAGAAGAGAAAAAATCCTTCGGCTCCCTTCGGTCGCTCAGGACAAGCCTCACGGCAGTTTTTTCTTTGAAGAAATGATAAACTATGTTAAGAAAGCATAAACAATGAAAAAACAGCCGCCAATTACTTATTCCCAAGTCGGCGATAATTACGACACCAAAGACCCCATTAAAAAACTGGCTCTGAAGGCGGCCCGGGAGACTTCAAAACATCTTAAAAAAGCCGGATTTGAAGCGGTGGAGGATAGCCGCGGCGAGTCGGCCTTTGTCTGGTCCTTTGGAGATTATTATCTGGCTTCTGTAGTTGAAGGTTTAGGAACCAAAAATTTAATTGCCGATGAAATGGGGAAAATCGTAGATCCCAAGCGAAGTCGAAGGAGTTACTATGATGTTATCGGCCATGATACGGTAGCCTCCATCATCAATGATTTGGTCACAGTGGGAGCAAAACCGCTGGTGGTTCACGCCTACTGGGCCATTGAGGATAACAGCTGGTTGCAGGATGAGCGGCGAATGACAGATTTAATCGGCGGTTTTAAGGATGCCTGCGATTTGGCAGAAGCGGCCTGGGGAGGCGGAGAAACAGCCACCCTTAAAGGAGTAATTGAACCTGACACAGTTGATTTGGGCGGCTCGGCCATTGGCATTATTTCTAAAAAAGACCATCTGATTACCGATCAAAAACTTGAAGCAAATGACAGAATTCTTTTTATTAAAAGCAATGGTGTTAATGCCAACGGCATATCGCTTGTCCGGGCAGTAGCCAGAAGGTTACTGGGGGGATTTGGCGCAAAAATGAAAAATGGCAAAACTTTTGGCGAGGCGGTTTTGACCAAAACCAATATTTACGCTGGCCTGGTGCAGGATTTGTTAAATGGCGGCGTGGACATCCATTACATCAGCAATATCACCGGCCATGGCCTGCGCAAAATCATGCGGGCGCGGGGGGAGTTTACATACGTTGTTGAAAAACTTTTCGATCCCCAGGATGTCTTTCTTTTTATCCAAAAAGAAGCCGGTCTTTCCGATTATGAAATGTACCAGACTTTTAACATGGGGCAAGACTACGCCATTTTTTTGCCGGAAAAAGACGCAAAGAAAGCCAAAGACGTTATTAAAAAAAGCGGTTTTGACAGCATTGATGCGGGCTACATAGAAAAAGGCGAGCGAAAAGTAATTATTAAACCGAAAAATCTGCTATTTAAGAGTGAAACGCTTGACTTGCGCTGACAAGTAGTGTTATTGTGACTGTATGGTTCATAGACTATTACTGGCTGATGACGAGGCATACACAAGAGAACTTTATGAAGAGCTGTTAAAAGGTGAAGGATATGATGTGGTGGCGGTTGCCGATGGAGAAGCGGCCTTTTTGGAAGCGGTTAAAGGCGGATTTGACTTGATTCTCCTGGATATTATCATGCCCAAAAAAGACGGCGTCACCTTTCTTAAAGAATATAAAACATTAAAGCCCCAAAAACCCAACGGGCAAATTGTGATGCTGTCGGTTTTGGGAGAAGATGCCATTATCAAAACCTGTTTGGAGCTGGGAGCGGCCGGATTTCTGATCAAATCGGAACTGACTCCCGATCAGGTGATTAAAGAAGTCCAGGGATATCTGGAAAATCCTCCGATCTCATGACTGGTTGACAGCCAGTCTAAATACATCTATTCTAAAAGATGATGGGGTTTTTGTCTTCCTTGACATTTAGCAAGAATTTTCTGATGGCAGCCGGACTTCTTGTGGTGTTGACGGCTATTCCCCTGACTGTTTTTCTGGCCCAGCAACAGCAGGAACTAAGACAGAGAGCCCAAGAAAAGGAGCCGGCCATACTTTTGGGAAAAATTGTTAGTAGCGATCTCGCCTATGTTTCCTGTTACGATCAAAGATTCCACTTTGGAGATAATTGTGACGGCGGAGATGAACAATGCCATGGAGTGCCTAACTATACTATAACATGGACTCAAGGCGAAAGATCTGCTGCCAGAGATAATAATAGCTGCTTTGGAGATCCCGGCAGACCGAGATATACTTTTGAAAATAGCTCCGACAATCCTTTAGGAGATAGCGATGGAGAAGAAGTAACAGTTTCTGTGACCATGCAGGGGAATGTGAAATTGCAACGTTGGTCTTTTCAAAACACCGATTCTTCTGCAAATCCATTTCCGGGTTCTGCCCAGTCTGGAACCTTCTCAAGCCCCGGCCCCAATCAGACTATTACCTTAAGAGGCTTGGTTCTTTCAGGAGGCAGCATTTCCAATTTCACTTCCTCGGCAAATTGGTTAGTACCAAACTACTATTCCCTGGGTGGTATTCCCGACTTTGATAATTTCATCAAACCCCTGCTTGGCAAGATTGCAGATGGCAGGGTGGAAAGGTATGAGGGCAGCCGTTCTCTGTCTTCCTTAGGCAGTCTTAGTAATCAAAAGAAAGTCATCATTATTGATAATGGAGACCTGGTGATTGATATTAACTTTACTCCTGCCAATGCCTCAACCGCCTTTATTGTCAAAAACAAGATTAACATCAGTCCGTCAGTTTCCCAAGTTAATGCCATTCTGCTTTCCTGGGGAGGGATAGATACGGCTGTTTCTTCAACCAGACTGACTGTTAACGGCATGCTGCTTTCTTATGGTCATATTACTTTAGGCAGAACCAGCAGCGACCCCAACAGTCCGGCCGAAACAGTCAACTATGAGCCAAGACTTCTGCTTGACTTAATTGACATTCTGGGAAAAGGAGCACATTTCTGGCAGGAGGTAGCACCATGAAAAAATTAAATATAAAAAGCCCCCACAGCCCATAGCTGGAAATCTATACCTCTCTTAAGGTATAATAAGTGTATGATACCTGATTTAGAAGCAGACCGGTATAGACCCAAACGCGAACACTTTGAGAAAATATTTGCCGGTGAAGTGATAGATAGAGGCGGACATTGGAAAGAGCAGCCACTTTCTCCGGAAGCAAAATATTTTGCCTTTTTGCTTAAGGAGAAATTTGGTGAATGGGCTTTAGTTTTGGATGAGGGGTCAGGTACAGGCGGTCATACATTACAGCTGGCTAATCTGGGGCTACGAGTGATAGGAATTGAGCAGACAGCCAGCGGAGCTGCTAAATCTAATGCTTTGCGTAGGCAAGCTGATATATCACCTTATCGAGCATCATTTGTACACGGCGATATACGATTTTTACCATTTAAAGATGGTAGTTTTTCTGGTTTTCACGATTGGTGTAGCTTAAGTCATTTGCACAGAAGGGATTGGAAGGATTATTTTAACGAAGCCGCACGCGTTACCGTAAAAGGAGGGCTAGGTTTAATTCTCGGCTTCTCTGGTTATGATAGGGAATTTTATGGCGTACCCATCAGAGAGGATGGTGTTGCTTGGTTGGAATTTAGAGATGGACAAGTTTTTCTTGAAAATCGCCACGGCGAAAAATATAACAGGCCTCATGACTACCCTGAAAAATATGAAAATATGAGTTGGTGGTTTGCTAGAATTAATGATATAAAAGAGGCGGCCGGAGACAATTTTGATATTAGAGGAATTCGTCTTTCACAACACCCAGAGGCTCATCATAAAGGAAAAAGACATTACTTAAATATTTTACTTGAAAGGAGATAAGATGACTGTTGTTGAAAGAAGAACACTTGTTTTACCCACTGAAGGCAGAGTTCCAATTCTAACGACCGGAACGGATGAGTGGATACCAAAAGTTGCGGAAGCATTGGTAGAAAGGGGAGAAACTGCCTTGCTTCAATGCGGATCCGGCCCTTATATTTTAGCAGGAGGAGTATTTGTTGGGAGAACTGGACCAGAAATCATGCAGCTAATCAATCAGCAAAAAAAAAGACCAGCGGGACAATTGGTTGCAATCGGTGTTCCACGCGAGGAAATGTCTCTTTGGGTAGAAAAACCATATCAAGATACGGTACATAGAATTGCGACAGCTTTAGAAGGTGAAACTTTTGGTATTATCGCTCCAGCAAGTAAGAAAATTCCACCCTGGTTAACTCGACGTGATCCATGGCATAACATTAATGAAAAATTATTAATTTGGGGTGATAAATCTGATACTGGTCCTACAGCAAGACTCTATCGATATTTGCGAGAAAATTTGGGTTTGCAACCTGGTGAGTTTTTCCTTATTTGTACATCTGCCAATGCCCACGGTATGGGAACGAATGTTCATTTTGCTAAAGCATACCAACAGCTCGGTAACGAGGAGGGATTAGCTTATGCAGTAATGGATGTAGCGGAAGAAACGTATCAGAGCGGTTCTCCTCCTATTATTTCTGCCCTGCCGATTGTTCTGGGAAAGACAGAATTGTTGGTTTTTAATACAAGAAGCGGTCTTCAAGGGCATAGGGCAAAAGTTCCAGAACTTCGAGCAAGGTCAAAACTTGGTTTATTATTCTATTCTATGGAAGCTCTTGCCAGGTCATATTTAGGTTTACCTTTAGAAAGAGCTATTCATAGACGACAGCCACATAAGATATCTCCTTAATTTTTCCACAAAAATCATTTATAATAAAAAGAGAAAAGCTTTATGGAACTTTTTATACTGCCCATTAGCCTGAT
>JACOYD010000047.1 GCA_016182055.1 Candidatus Microgenomates bacterium
CAAACAAATAGATTGTAATAAAACTCCAGAAGAACTAGCAGCTAATGTTTTTTTTGTTCCATTCGAAAAGTTTATCCAACAATTAGAAAAAGAGTTTGGAGAAAGTCTGACTGCAGCAGAGAAAACACAAGAGAGAGCGACTCGCCTCGAATTTACTACAGATAGTGGTCAGATTTTTATTAATGCCCCGCTTTTTGCAGATACTGTCAGAGGTTTGAATTCTCTCTTATCACCTGGTGCTATTGACCAACTTAAAAATGAAATAAATCCTAGACAAGCTATTCTAGAAACAGTTCTTATTCATGCATTTTCTCATGTAGTTGAAACTAAACAGGAATACAAATTTGCTCCATTTTCGCTTAGGGTAGGTAGAATTGGTGTTCCAGAGATAGGAACATTGAAAGGTTTCAAATTTATTGCCCGACAAGAGAATGGTCTCCCATTTTTATTACTATCAAATGAAGCTACTACTGAACTTGTAGCCAGAACTATTGGTCGAAAGAATGGACCGTATATAAACTTCATAGAAAATTACGTTAATGGAGCAAATCTTATTCAGGCAGTGAACAAACTGGCTGGCATATCTCCTCAAGACTTCTTACAATACACTACCGGCATTCGTTCTCAACAAGAGCTTTTTCAAAAATGGGGTGCTTTAAAAAATCCAAACAACCCAGATGAAAAAGGAGCTGTCATGGCGCTTGCTGCAATTGGACTGCACATACATGAAGCTACTAACTATGAAGACACAAAACAATTAGTAGAGGGTTCTCTTGGGGTTAAACTTCCATAATTATTTTTTAAGTTGATAAGTTCGCGTCTGACCGTTTTCATAAATAACTTTTCCTATTGTATTTTTTAAGCAATTGTTTTGTTAAGTTGATGTCCGGACTTTCGTAGATGGTTTCAACGTCGGCAATTCTGGGAGCGGCTACCTCGTATGTACCCCGCCACAGCCATTCATGCACCGGCCAGCCAATCACAGTAGGCAGTCCGGTGTTGGCCGAAACGCGGGCATAGTCGGTATAACTGTCCCCTGCTGCCTCCAGTAGCACCGGCTGACCAAAAACGGTTTCTCTCAACCACAAAATTGCCTCATAATCAGTCGGGTAAAGATTTTTTAGATAGCCAATGCCATTTAGCCCTTGATAATTTTTAAGTCCCCCATAATAGGAATTAACGGCAAAGAAAGAATAAATACTTACCAGCAATAATCCAATACTACCAATGGCAAATACTACCAATTTCCAATGATTTGAGATTTTAATTATGATGTATCCTGTGGCGATTGATAACATAATAAAAGCCTGGTAGCCCAGTTTAAACATGGTGTTGGCTCGATAGTGGGCCGGATAAATATCTTTGGCATAGAAAAATTCCGGAATAATAATAAGGAGCGTTGATAAAATCATTAAAATAATAACAAAAATATCACTGGCGTATAGCATAGAGCGTTTAGCGTTTACTTTACGGAAGATAAAAACGGCAAATGAAATGACGAAAAAATAGAAAAATCCCCAAAGTATAACCAACATATAAAGTGGCGATTGGTCGCGGACGATACCAATAGCCGAAACGAATGGCTTAAAATTTAGAGAAAAAGGGAGAGAGAACAAAATACTACCAACAATTATTAGCATATAACGTATAGCGTATAGCGTATAGTTACTAGAACGATAAGCAAGGTAAAGAAAAACTAAGCCGGTTAAACCGGCATAGATGATGCCATCCCAAGCGTTAGTCATGTACATAACTGCCAGCAAAAATGCTAGCAATAAAAGTCTAAAGATATTAAGAGATTTAGATATTAAGATATTAAGTAAGAGAGCTATTGTTAGTAAGACAAATGGAATATCCAAGACGTGGCCGTGCAAATCGGATACCACAAAGGAATATAGCGGGAATTCGTGAATGGTAAAGGGAATAAAACGGGTGGCATTAGGGTACCAGTAGCCGGATAAATTAAGATTGAGAGAAAGCTGCCAAAATGGCACCGGACTATCCGGATTATAAGAAGAAAAGAAAGCATAGATGGTATGAAGATTGCCAGCGAGAGTCACCAAAAATGCAGTTAGTAGCCCGCCAATGATAGCGTATGGCGTGTAGCGTTTAGCGTTTAGTTTAATTTGAGCAATAAGATTATAACCTATGGAGAATGCTCCGGTAAAGGTAAAGGCAAATAATGTGGCGATCATTAGATTAAAAGTAATCACCGAATTAATCCCTGAAAGTTTGGTTAATACCGCAGTGACCACATGTCCAAAGTAATAATAGTTAATGCCAAAAGGACTCAACCATAAATCCTTGGCCGGAAAATAATCAGCCCGCAAAATGGAGTTGACAAATCCAAAATCCATATATTTCTCCAGACCGTGAATGGAGGGTTCAAAACCGCGGATAAACGCCCAGAAAAAAAGGGCTGTGAGAAAAAGCGTTTCTTCCAAAAGAAAAATCTTCCAGGAAGCTTTAAGAAGGTTCCACCTTGACCAAGGTGTAACCTTAACACAGAGGATGGTTATACCCGTTATAACCGTTATAATCGTTATTTGTGTGAACGGCAGAATTTTAAGTGTTCCCAAAAGAAAGACGGCATAACTGACAATCAACATGCCTAAAATTTTGGAGAAAATATATCCTCGGTCAAAAAAATTGGCAAAGATTTTTGTTGTCAGCGGCAAAAAAATAATACCGATTAAAAACAAAACCGACCACCAGCTAAAAATATAAATTAAATCGGCTGTCATAATAATGTCAGCTTATCAATAATAGTTTTGGAAGAAAATCTCAACATATTCTTAAAAATCATTACCCTCGGATGATCAAATACCTGAAACGACTCCTCGCTGGCATCATCGTTAATCACCACGCCAAAAAAAGAAGGATACGAGGAAAATTCCGCCACTTTGGCAAAACCTAAGTCGCCGGCAAAAAGAAGTCTATAATATTTACTGGTCACAGGATATTTATCCGGTCTATACATCAATGTTCCATAAAGTCTTCTGCTGTTGATAATAATATAATCTGCTGTTGATAATTGCATTGCGTAATAATTTATTTTAGCCTGATTGTCCGGCTCATAAATTGTCAAAAGTTCCCGCTTGTACGCCTCTGACGTATTTGGGAAAATAGATAAAGGCAAGCCGTCATCCCAATGCTCGCCAACAATTTTACTTTCAAAAGGAATATTATCATAGATCCATTTAGAAGCGGTAATTCTGGTTTGTTCCCTAACATATATCGAAGAAAAGGCAATTACCCAAAGAGCGCTTATTAAAAGGAATAATAAAATAAAAAACCGACCAATTAGTGGAAATTCTTTTTTCAAAAGATAAAGAAAATAACTTGCAGAAATTACAAAAAATGGCAAAACAGGAAGCATGTAGCGGATAAACTTGGTCTGCCATAAACCAACATAGGCAAAATATAATACGGGAAAGGCAAGAAAAATAATTAAAACTTTGTTTTTGTTTTTAACTGCCGCAAGGGCAAGAAAAGCTATCCCCGGAATAATTAAAAATGCCAGAGGCCCCATTTGCCAGAATAAATTTTTAATTTGAAAAAGATAGGGAGCAGTTTTCTCAAATTGAAGCGTATAGGGTACCGAAAGGGCACCCGTTGCCACACCCGACTCATAGCGCATTGACTCCATAAATTTATCTAAGGATAAAAAGGTGTAGGGAGAAAAAAGCGTAAAAACTAAAAATGCGCTTAAAACTAAAGCAACCAGATTTTTGTAGCTTTTGCCAACGGTCAGCAGATGGGAGATAAGAGGAATAATAGTAAACGACAGTGCTGTCATTTTTACCGCAATTGCCAAACCTAAAACAATTCCGCCATAAATATAATTTCTCCTGTCCGGTTTCTTAAAAATCCTGATGGAAAAAACATAAAGAAAAACTATCATAAATACCAGCATGCTTTCTACCGTACCAAAATGGGCCGACTGAATGGAGGAAACGGTCAAGGCAAAAAAGAGCGCCGATAAAAAAGCTACTTCTTTGTTGAAAATTTCTTTAGCGAGATAAAATAAAATAACTATGGTAATGGTAGAAAAAACACCGGAGAAAAATCTGGTAATAATATTGATATATCCCCAATCATAAACCCAGCCGAGATTGCCGGAAATCCTTACCATTAATTCTGCTACCAGTCTGGCCAGGTAGATGGGAAATCCGCCATAGGCAAAAAACTGCGGATTTAACTTATCAAAAAAACGAATATGGGAAACCGCATTGGCAATATTGCGCTCATCCGGATGAAGCATCTGACCTTGATCCCAATCAAGATTATAGAATCTAAGTAAGCCCCCCACTATCGTAATTAAAAATAAAAAGAATAATTCTTTTTTAAGGGGATGTTTAAATATCATTTGAGCACTCTTTCTACTACTTTTTCGCCCAGTTCAATGGCGTAGTTTGTTCCTCTGTCCCAGGGATAGACCATAGATAAATTGGCCAGAAAGACATTTTTAACGGGGGTTTCAAAATCAGGCATTTTCTTTTGATAATTTAAGGTGACAACCGGTTGGGCAAAAGGACCGGTGAAGAAATGATAATTGATTAATGATAAATTATAAACCGGGTTTATTCTTTTTAAGAAAGGGTCAAACTCTTTTAATAATTCTTCTTTAGTCATTTTGAAGTATCGATGCTCCTTTGGCAGGTAGTTACCGATGTAAACAATATGCTTTCCTCCGTAATATTTTTCATCCATAAAGTTGGTGTGCTCAACCGCCACCAGAAAAGGGAATGAACTATCGGCAATATTAAGCCAGTAGGTTTTCTTCATAAAAGGTTTTTTGAGGATAAGAACAAGGTTAAGCGCATGAAGATATTGAATTGATGATATTTTTGCTACATACTTTTTGGGCAACCTGGGGAATAACTTGATAAATATAGGATTGGGAAGGGTGATAATAATTTTATCGTATTTATCGTTAAAACTATTGCCGGTTTTAACTTCTCTTCCCAGATAAATTTTGCCGCCTAATTGCCTGATTCTATCTGCTATAGACTGGGAGAAAGTACCAAAACCGCCTTGCGGATATGCCAAACCCGGTGTTCTTTTTTTAATGCGGGCCCAAAACCAGCTCATGGCAATCTCGTCTTGGTATGCACCAAATTTCCCCCTAAACAGAGGCTGCCAAATTGTGGCAAAGCTTCTCTCTCCCATCCATTTTTTTATCCAGGGCAAGGCTTTTTGATTATCAAACTTATGATAGTTGTTAATCATTTTTAGAAAAAGGAGGGTTAAACCAGTGCGCAGGCGATCGCCAATTGGTAAATATGGAAAGACAAGCAGAGACAGGACAGAATCAAACGGCAACTGTCTGCCTTTTATGTAAACATCTGTGCTTGGCCGCTTTATTAGAACAGTTATACCAAGTTCCTTGGCCAGAGAAAGCGCGGAAGCGTCATTGGTAAACCAGTGATGATATGCTTTTTCCAGGTCCCACTGCCAGTTTTTTTCCCGGAAACCGGAGGCCAGACCTCCCACCACATTTTCTTTTTCAAAAATAGTCACCCGGTGTCCTTTTTGCAAAAGTCTAAGCGCCGCTGTTAAACCAGTGAATCCTGCTCCTAAGATAGCCACCTGCATAAAAAAGATTGTACCACGGTCAGAAAGCTAGCAGAAGACCAAAAGTTAAAAGTAAAAGTCCGGCAAAGATAAAACCAATCATTGGCCCTTCTATGCCTGCTTGAGGCAGGGTAACCGGCGTGGGGGTGGGGGTGGGTGTTTTGGTTGGTTGGGCTAAAAGATTAGCGCTTCCCGAAGCAGAAGCAGCAGCGCTTACAGAAACTGTCACTTTGCACAGAGCCGATGCTTCGCTAAAATTGCTACTGTTGTCTCGAACGCGAAGCGCGGCCGTATAGTTGCCTCCTGTCTCATAAACATGCGAGGTGGAGGCGCTTCCATTGCTACCGACATCTTTGTTAATTGTCTGACGGGCGCTATCTCCAAAAGTAAACTCAAAGGCTATCACCTGCCCATCACTATCTCTACCTGTACCGGTAAAACTTGTTGTCAAAGGCGCCGGGCCGGTTAAGGGAATAGCTGATAAGCTTTGACAGACCGGCGGATTGTTTTGAACTGCTGCGGTGGGAATAGGAGTAGGTGTGACACTACTTGTGCCGGGCGAAGCCAGCGTAAAGTTTTTGGTAAAGGCTTCTTGTGTAAGCGTGGTCTGATTGGTATATCCCCAAAGCTGCAAACTATATTTTCCGGCTGCTTCCAGTTTTACATTGGGATAGGTGGCCTTAAAATAATTTTTCCCTTCGCTATTTTTGCTTTTATCGGCAAACGCCAAATATTCCACCGCCGAAAAAGCGCCGGAGGGAGTCTTTAAGGCAAAACGGAGCTTATTCATAATTCCTTGGGTAGTAAAACAGTAACCGGTAAAAGAAACAGTATCTCCCGCTTTAAGCAAAGACGCATCAGTTGTAATTCCTCCGCGGACAATATCTATTTGATCACAGCCGGACTGGGCCGGCGCCACCTGCTGGGTAACTTGAGCTTCTTTCTCTGTATTAACCTGTTGAAAAACAGCATAAAGACTGATGGGAAGAATAAATAATACCAGCAAAGTTACCAGAATTATCAGGTTTCTTTTTCTAAAAATTCGCATAGTCTATTGTTAGCTTAAATGAGTCTTATCCTTTTGTCAACCAGATTTTTGGCAGCAATACCAAGAAAATACCTCCAGCTATCGAAATAATACCCAAGCTCATAAACAAAACTATAGGAAAGGTGGTGGCGGTAGTGGGTATGGGAGCGACAGTTGGCGAAGGTTCAATCTGGGTAGGTATCGGGGTGGGAGCTAACGACACTACTATCGTAGGAGATGGGGTGGCTACCTCTTGCACTTGGCTTCCGCTGGCTAAAACTTCAAATTGGCTTTGTATAGCATTAACAATACGATCTCCATCAAAAAAACTGACGGAAACCGTATGTTTTCCCGGAGAAAGCGGTTGGTCCGGCCGATAAACCCACTGGCCATTATCACCCACTGTGAGTTGTTTTGTTTGGGGTTGGGACTCAACTGTTATTTCAATTCTCTGGGCCGGTTTTCCGCTACCCCGAATTAACGGCCGTTGGTCGCTCACAAACGCTCCGTCTTGTGGAACAATAATGGCTGGTGTTTGACCGGTTGAGTCTGTAGATATTGCTTCCGGATTAAACCCTGACGACTCTTTTAAATTTTGTCCAAGAATTATTTGTCCTATATCGGCATGCTTATCAAAGGTGGTAACTACAGAGATTTCTGTACCATCATCGCCAATTACTTCAATAGTAATCTCCTCATTTCCGGCAAAAGAATAAATAGAAGTTAAGTCGGCAGTTGAAAGACCGGATAGAGGCAATAGAAACTTCCCCTGTGATTTAACTATGGTAGAGGAAAGAACTGCGCCGGTAATTTTAGCATAAACCAAGGCATCTTTTACTTCTTGCCCTGTGGCGGAAATTATCTCCCCCCGCATAGGCTCTACCTCTTTATCAGGGCTTAAAGCGGCAGAGGAAGTTTTGGCTATAAATCCCTTTCCTTCATTATCAAACATTTTTCCTTTCATTATCAAAGCAAAAAGATACTCTCTTCCCGGACTTAAATTAGTTAAGGTAAAATAGTGATTCCGGTATTGACCGACTTGACTGCCTATAGCATCTCTGTCATCAAAAAAAGTAGGGGCTTCATCAAGGCTAGCACCAAATTTAATTTGAGCACCTGTCAATTCTTTTGTTTGAAAAGAAACTGTAAGGGAATTTGCTGTTTGATTGCTTATGGCAATGTCCTCAAAAACCAGAGATGGCACAGCTCTCAACTCAAAAATCTGCTGCTCTTTAACTAAAAAACTGATGCCGAAGGTAGAGGCAGCCAAAACAAGCAGGCCCAAAAGTGTCGGAAAGCGCCTGTTCCAAAAAGACTTTTTCATGGTGCTCCTGTCGGTTTGCCAGACGGTGAACCGGTCGGTGAAGATTCAAGCGGTAAAACTATCTGGCGCTGCTTTATTTTCTGGATGAGGTTTTTATCAAAATTTGGCACGACGGGAGAAAGTTTTTCTTCTACATCTTGTGGTACTGTCGTGTCAATGGAAGCATGATACACGTCAAACACAATCCATCCTATGGCGGTAATCAGAGTCAATATTGATAAAATAAGCGTATCCCGTCTGCCCATCTTATTTTCCTTTTCCCTTCCAAAGAATATAGGCTTTGCCTTGTATGGTCATGGTAAGCAAATCACCTTCGGTCTTGGCGATATTTAAAGAGTCAATACTGACAATTCTGTCCATTTGGGAAATAACATTAACAAAATTAACAATATTGTCGTAAGAGGCCTTGCCGCTAAGAGCAAACCCCAAAATACCGGCCGATGAAGAAGCCTCAATCGGCTCCCTAAGTTCAATTTGAGAAAACTGCAAAATTGTCACGTCAATGGAATTATTTTTAAGAGTACTGTTTAATTTTTCCAAAAGAGATGCTGTCTGGGGCTTATCCGGCAGGGCGGTAAGTACCGCATCTATATCGGGGCGGACATTTTCGTATGCGACCTCTGCTGTCCTAAGCTGCGTCATCTTGTCATTAAGCCTCGTGAGAACCGACTTTTGATCTTCAATTTGCTTTTTCAGCTGGGCTATGGTGGCCAAGGTAGGTTTGATGGCAAAAATACCAAAAAAGGCGATGGTAAAAAACGACAGCGTCAACATGGTATATGCCGCCACTTTGGGTTTTTCGAAAAGCGGAATAATTGTTCTATAGTAATAGCGAAGCCGCGGATAAAATATAGGAACTGCCATATTTAAATTCCCCCCTCTTTTGCAATAGCTGAAATAGTAAAACTAAGTCCGCTTTCTCCTTCTTTACTACTTTCAATTTTCTCTAAAAGTACCGAATCTTTTTTGAAATAATTTGAGTCGGTAAAGGCAGTAACAAAGGCGGAAATGGCCACTGTTTCCCTGGCCGTGCCAATAATAGTAATTTTATCTCCTTCAATATTTATTCTGGTGAATACTACTTCTGCAGGCGTAAGTAAGGCAATTTTTGACAAAATAAAAAGGCCTGACTGCGGCTGTTCATTTATCTTTTTAATCTGTGAGAGCCGAATCTGCAAAGCGCCAACGCGATCCTCTGTGGCTTTTTGAGAAGACACTATTTTTAAGCCTTCTTTTACCTGATCATGAAGATCAATTAAGTCGCGGTCGAGTTTGAAGCGGGAAAGAAAGGCAATCAGCACGATAATTTCGGTGCCTATGATAATGTAGCGGCCAAAAGTCAAACTCCAATTAAGGAATTTCTCGCCGAAACCAATTTCTTTCCTGGGCAGTAAATTAACAGAAATTAAACCCGGCTTTTTGGGCATGGTTAATCTTAAGTGTAGTGATTTTTTGCGGGTTTGTAAAGAGAGGAAGTTTAAGTTTTAATACTCTTCTTTCGTTTTACCGGCCTTTTTGCGGGAGCTGGTTTGGAGGGACTTTTAACAGGTTTTGCCAGTTTTGATAAAGCTGACTTTAACCTGGCCGCCTTGTTTTTATGTATCAGGTGGGTTTTGGCCGCCTTGTCAATGGCGCTTTGAGCTTTTTTAACTGCCTCCGCCGTTTTACTCTTCTTGGCTTTTTTGATAAGTTCTTTTAAGTTTTCTTTTTTAGCCCGGTTTATTTTGGTGCGCTTTCGGTCTTGACGCAGTTTTTTAATGGCGCTTTTAATTATCGGCATAGGGGGCAATTTTAACATACTCTGGTTTTTTGCGCAATGGCTTGATATACTTAAATACACCAATGAAAAAAGTTTTGCGAAATGGTCTTCTTTTTTTGGACTTGCCCCAAGGTGACATTCTCTCTGCCGGTTTTGTCATCATGTTTCTTGCCATGCTGTCGGGAGTTTTTGGTTTAATTCGCGACCGACTTTTGGCGGCTAATTTTACTCCCGATTTGGTGGGCATTTACTTTGCCTCTTTTGTAATTCCCGATAACATCTTTCAAGTCTTCATCTTATCGGCGGTGGGAGTGGCTTTTATACCTGTTTTTAGCAAATACCAAAAACAGCATGAAGAATGGAGACTGGCCCGCTCGGTCCTTAATGCTTCTTTGCTTTTCTTTCTAATCATTACGGTTATTATCATCGTTTTGACCAAACCGCTATCTTTTCTGATAGTTCCCGGGCTCTATAAAGAAAATGCGCAACATATTGATTTGCTGGTTAATTTAACCCGCATAATTTTGCTGGCCCAGCCTTTTTTTGTACTGTCATATTTTTGTACGGGGGTCTTGCAGTCTTATCAGCGTTTTCTGGTGCCGGCCTCCGCTTCGCTTTTTTACAACATCGGCATTATCTTAGGGATTTTATTTTTGGCGCCGGTCTTTGGCATGTATGGAGTAGCTCTGGGCATTATTCTGGGAGCGTTTTTGCATTTTGCTATTCAGGTAGTCTTTGTCTGGCGACTGGGGTTTTCCTATAATTTTGATTTCCGTGTTTTTCATCCAGGGGTTTTAGAAATTGTCAGACTGATGATACCCCGCTCCATCTCCATTGCCATTGAGCGGGCTAAACTGACAGTTGATACGATTCTGGCCTCTGTTATTTCCCTTTCCAGCATTACCTATCTTAATTTTGCTCTGCATGTGGCAGTTTTCCCCGTTTCGTTGGTGGCAGCCAGCGTGGCCCAGGCGGCTTTTCCATTTTTTGCCCAGGCCCGCGCCCGAGGCGATATGGAAGAGTTTAAAAAACATCTAAGGCTCTCTCTTATTCACATTATCTTTTTGTTGGCTCCTGCCAGCGTGCTCCTGGTTATTTTTCATACTCCAATTGTCCGGTTGGTTTTCGGCGCTCCTCTTTTTTCCTGGACGGCCACCGTTCTCACCGCCCAAACGCTGGCCATACTTTCTTTAGGTCTTATTGCCCAGGGATTAAGCAATATTCTAGCTCGGGGTTTTTATGCTCTGTTTGATACCAAAACACCTCTTATTATGACTGTTATTTCTATCACCACCACCATCGCCTTGAGTCTTTTTTTTGTTTTATACTTAAAACTCGACGTACGGGCTCTGGCCGTATCCACCACCGTTGGTTCTTTTATAAACGCCATGGTGCTTTTTATACTGCTTAACAGGAAAATTGGCTCGTTTCTGGATGCCCGCTTTATGGGTTCACTGATAAAAATTTTTTTTATGTCCGCTCTTCTGGCTGTTGTTTCTTACGCTATGCTTAAACTGCTAGAGCAGTATTTCAATACCAGCTTTACCCTGACGCTTTTATTATTTACTGTCCTGGTTGCTTTGATAAGCAGTGCTTTTTATCTCTTGCTGTCTTTTCTGTTTAATCTTTCGGAATATAAAGAGCTTTTCTTACTCTTCCAAAAAGCAGGCGCCATCCATAAAAGGCTGACTAGGGAGAACTAGCCTCATGAATCAACAAAATATTCGAAATTTTTGTATAATCGCCCACATAGATCACGGTAAATCAACCCTGGCCGACCGGCTTTTGGAAATTACCGGAACAGTTTCCAGGGAAAACTTAAAACCGCAGCTGTTAGATTCTTTAGCTCTGGAGCGGGAACGGGGCATCACTATTAAACTGGCTCCCGTCCGGATGCAGTACACTTTTAACTTTGAACTTTATACTTTAAATTTGATAGATACTCCCGGCCACGTGGATTTCTCCTACGAAGTCAGTCGTTCTTTGGCCGCAGTTGAAGGAGCCATTCTTTTAGTGGATGCCGCGGCCGGAATACAGGCTCAAACTTTAGCCCATGGGCTATCAGCGCTGGCCCAAGGTTTAACCCTCATCCCCGTAATTAATAAAATTGATTTGCCAAATGTAGATATTGCCAGTGTTAAAAAGCAATTAACAGATACTTTCAGCTTTAAAGAAGAAGAGATTTTATTGGCATCGGCAAAAACAGGACAGGGAGTTGAAGAAATTTTGCAGGCAGTTATTGAACGGATACCTGCACCAAAAGTTGATGTCCTGCAAACCCTGCGGGCTCTGGTATTCGACTCATTTTTTGATTCATTTAAGGGAATTATCGCAGAAGTGAGAGTTGTTGATGGTGAAACTCCCAAAAAAGGAGACCAAATTAAATTTTTGGCGACTGGGGCAGAAGGGCAAGTGCTGGAGGCTGGCATTTTTACTCCGCAAATGAAACCGGTGGAAAAATTATCGGCCGGAGAAATTGGCTATATTGCCACCGGTATTAAAATTCCTGATCTGGTTCGAGTTGGCGATACCATATCTACCCCGGGCGCATCGGGGTCAGCTAATTTAGGGATTAAACCCCTTCCCGGATACAAACAGATCAAACCCATGGTGTTTGTGGGACTGTATCCGATTAATCAGAATGAGTATCAGGATGTCAAGGAAACGCTGCAAAAATTTAGATTAAATGATCCTTCTTTTACTTTTGAACAGGAGCACTCGCAAGCTTTGGGTTCTGGTTTCAGGTGCGGTTTTTTGGGACTTTTGCATGCGGAGGTAGTACAGGAAAGACTATCCAGAGAATTTAATGTTAATCTTTTGGCCACCACGCCTTCGGTGGGGTATTTGTTAAATGACAAGCTGGTTGATAATCCTTCAAAAATTGATCCGGCTGTTATAAAAACCATTAAAGAGCCCTGGGTGAAATTAAAGATTTTTACACCAAGAACTTATCTGGGCGCGGTGATGGATTTGGCACAGGATAAAAGGGGCAAATTGCAAAATATAGAGCATTTTGCAAATCAGGCGGAATTATCATACCAGATGCCGATGTCGGAAATGGTGACTGATTTTTATGACAAGTTAAAATCAGTCTCTTCCGGATTTGCCTCGCTGGACTGGGAGTTTTTGGAGTTTAGGGAGGTGGAAGCAGTAAGAGTGGATATTTTGGTAGCGGGAGAACTGGTAGATGCCCTGTCTACCATTATTGTCAGAAGCCGCGCTGATAACTTTGGCCGCCGGATGGTGGAGAAATTAAAAGAGGTTTTGCCCCGGCAGAATTTTGCCATAGCTCTTCAGGCGGTGGTGGGAGGAAAAATTATTGCCAGGGAAACAATCTCTCCTTTTCGTAAAGATGTCACTGCCAAACTTTATGGAGGCGATAGAACCCGCAAAGATAAACTTTTGGAAGCCCAAAAGAAGGGCAAAAAACGGATGAAAATGGTGGGTCCATCAATAGTTATTCGCACCGAATCGACTGCTCCGTCAAAGCCGCCAAACGAAGCAGTACTGCCAAGTTTGGTATAACTATTAAGCGCTCCTTCAACAACTTTACCGTCAACTGTCAGCGAAAGAAGACCGCGGCTGTTATTAAAAATAAGCTCTATTTTATGCCACGTGTTTAGTGCTTCTTCCACAGCCGGCAGTGAGACGTTGGAAATAATTCCTTTGTCATCGGCAACAGAAAGTGTAAAAGTTTTGGTAAATCCTTGCACTTGTGTTCCAAAGTGAATCAAACTGCCCGAGCCGCTACTTTCCAAAAATGTTTTATCCAAAGCAGAAGCAGAAGGCGTTGCCAATTGCAAAGAAAAGACAACTTTGTTAATTTTTGGATCTACTGGCGAAGAAATACTATAGAAAAGCGGCGTGTTGGGCGAAATTTGTGCCGCCTTATCTTGGGGGCTGCCGCTTTCGCCTGGGCCAAACACTGTCGCCGCAGCGGCTCTAATAATATCCAAAACTATTATGCTATCTGCAACCATATCCACATCAAACCCCCCGCTGCCAAGACTGTCAACAGTAAAATCAATTGCCGCCTCGTTTCTTGGCTCTCCCCGATCATCAAGAACTGTTTTGGCAACACTATATGCTCCGGGCAATAAATGAGTAAATCGAACGGGAGTAAGAAGGGGCGCATTACCTGCCCCGGCGCTGTAATGAGTGAGAATAAGCGTTAAATCAGAGGTATTGTTGCCCGAAGCAATGGCAGAAATATTTTCATTTTCACCTGTTACGGAAAACTTGAGAGGTTTAAGTTTATTAAGAAGCTGTAAGGCAAAGTAGCGGGGTTTTTTGATAAACCCGGACTCTTCACCCGTCAAAATTCCCCATCCGCCGAAATAGGTATCGCCAGTCAGACTCTTTCCGTCTTTTACTTCAAAATAATACAGTTCGTCAACGGCAGAAAGCGAGCGGGAAACTGTGGCTACAATATGTGAATTGTCAAAAATGGTATCGTGCCAGAGGTGTTTTTCGGGAAATGAACCCCACTCTGATACAATTTTTCGCACATTTTGAAATTGCGGCTGGTCGGATAGTATTTGCCCAAGAAGTGCTGCATCTTGAGTGATTTTGTTGACATTTGGGTAATAGGCGTGCCAGGAAACAAAATCCACCCGCAGATTTTTATTTTGAGCAACGTTAAAAAACGTTTCCATAAAAGTTTTCATAAAAGAAGTAATGCCCGGACCACCTATAAGAAAGGGGTTGGTGTTGGGAGCCTCGGCCGCCCCCTTAACCGATGCTTCATATAACAGCATATAGTCCGGCGGGCTCCATTTACCAAACAGGTCCGGTTCGTTATAGACCTCGTAGTAAACACCGCTAATATTTTTGTTGGCTTTTCCGCTGTAGTGTGCCACAGTTTCCATAACTAATTCTTGCCACAAGGCATAGGAAGCGGGACGCTCTGGATTTGCCGGATCGGCCAAGTCAGGCGGAACGTAAGACAAGCTCAAAAAAGGTTTGGCTCCGGCTTTAATAATGGCATCTACTTCACGGTCTAAAAGAGAAAAGTCATAAATAAGCTGACCTTTGTCATTTTTGGAAACCACCCGATAGGCATCGAAAATGTGATCCAGGCGAATAGCAAGAGGAGTAAGTTCCTTTATTTCATTAACAACGCCTGTAAGCTGGGGAATTGGTACTTCACCGCCTTGGGCCAAATATTGCCAAATGCGGGGGAGAGGAGAAACAGAGGCCATATCAACTGTAATAATTGTAGGAGTACTGCTGGCTTTTTTTTGAAAAATCTGGGCTTGCTTTGTCAAATAAAGTGTAAAACCAAGTGAGAACAAAACTACAATCAGTATCAAAAGCGATACCGCTGTCTTAAACTTTCGAATATCCATTTTAGCTAAAGGGCAAAAAGTGCCAGCGCCCCAATGAAGAATAGAACAAGACCGGAAACAGTCAGAACAGCCGTGGGAGTAATATCGGCAGTGACCGGAATTACCGGTGCCGGTGGAGGCGGAGTAATTACTATCACCTGGGCGGGAGTGGGGGTGGCCGAAAGAGTGGCTGTGGGTTTGGGCGTGGGCGTTGGGGTAACAATAATAATACCTCCCCCGCCGCCGCCACTTCTGGGTGTGGGAGTAGGCGTGGGTGCGGCAGTGGGAGTAGGACTGGGTGTGGGAGTAGGCGTAGCGGTAGGACCCGGCACACCAATAGTCACAGAGGCAGGTGCCGGCTGGCTGGCCAGTACATTGCCCACCTCTCCTGTTCCCGCCACCTTGGTATCGGTAGTAAAGCGCACCAGTGTGGGCCCGCCTCCGGTGGAAGCCAGCGCTCTAAAGGTAACTGTGGCCAGTTTGCCGGTGCCGGTTTTGGGCAAGTTGGGTTGACTGCCCAGAGTGATAAAAGCAAAGCCGCTGTTTACCGTGCCGTTTACCAAAACCACCGGCAGAAACGGCTCGCTGGCAATATCAATACCTATAGCTTCCAGTTTGCCGGCTTCATACTGTACATGAAGCTCGGCTCCCGAAACGCTATTTCCTCCGGTATTGATATTTACAGTCAGGGTAAAAGACTCGCCCACCGATTTGGAAACAGACTGCGGATCAAAAGCCAGGGTGGTGGCAGGAGCGGCTCTTCCCCGCAGCTCCTGTTGGCGAAACACCAGATATAAGCTGGCGGGAATGGCCAGCAGCAAAAAAAGCAAAGAGAAAATGGCAAACCTTTTTTTACCTGACGACAAGCTCTGCTCCTTTACTTTCTTTCAAAACAGAAGTTTTGTTATTAATCTCGGTAACTATCGTGATCGGCTTAATCACCAGTACTTCAACTTTCCCCGCCGTGGTTTTGAGGGCCCGGGCACTCATGGTAGCAATGGTTCCTTCTCCCTCTTTTTCGCTAAAAGAGCCCACCGCATAGGTAATTTGCCCCAGCTCCCGGTCGTTTTTGTTGGCTATCTCCAGCGGACTTTCAAAGAAATTTCCCTGACTCACTGCATCAATAGCCAAAAGGGTGGGGTCATAACCCAGTTTAAGCTCAACGCCATTGACCAGATTATTACCTGTAATAATATTTATCGTAATGGTAAAGTTCTCGCCCACATTCACAGTGTTTTTGTCCAAAGTGGCAATCAGGCTGGTATAAGCGCGGGCGTCTTTTGAGGGGGTGGAAGTAACCGGATTTCTAACAGTGGCCTGCTCCTGTTTTGGCGGCGTCTTGAATTTGGCCGGCAAAAGAGTTAACGCCAGAAGACTGGCTATCATGCCCAAAATTACCAATAACAATAGTTTTTTGTTCATGATTTTATGGTTTCTCCCCTTCCTTGCCAAAATTCTGCACACAGAAATTATGATCGAAAATGTCAATAGTGCCGTCTCTGGTAATATCAGCCAGACTGTCTTTATGCTCTGTTTTGGGTTTTTTAATGTCGGTATAAAGCTGATTTAAGTCAAGCATGTTAATAAGATTATCATTATTTAAGTCGCAGGACAAAAGGGGTTTGTTGGGATCAAAGGGCACAAATGTTTCTCTGCCTTTACCAATGGTGATATTGCCAAAAGTCCGCCTAAGAGTGGAGGCGCCTTTAAGCAGTAATTCATAAATGCCGTCCGGCAAATCAGCGGGCAAATCAACCAGTTTTCGGAAATGCCGATGGGTGGCCGAAAAAGTGGCCTCGCTCTCCACCGCAGTGAGGTTGCCTGCTGGGGAGGCCTGCGGACGAAGAAGCACTATCAACGGCTCTTTGTCCCGCTTGGGAGTATAGGTACCGCTAAAGCCTTCCAGGTTTAAGGCCAACAGCAGTCTGGCTCCTCCTCCGCCGCCGGGAGGCGGTGTGGGTGTTATTGTCCCGCCCGAACCGGTAGTAAATGGCTTGGGAGGAGTACAAACCGTTGATTTTCCATTGGGATTTTTTGGTTCCTCCGGATTATTGATAGAAAATACCAAATTATGCGTACTATTGATAGCGCCTGAATTTAACTCATTGGACTTAAAACATGGTTGATCTGCACTGCAATTACCGGTCAGGGGTGGAAGCGAGCCGGTTTTAATCTCGCTGATTGCTCCCAGATCTCCATTATCAAACTTAAGTTTGATAAAACTCCAATCAGGATCTCCCTTGCTATTTTTTGATGATTCGCCTTTAATGTAGGCTCTGAATTTGGTGTTGGCGGGTGAAGTTTCGGGATTGGGGTCCAAAACCCAGCTCACCCGACAACTTGTACTGGGGTCCGGCTCCCCGTTTCCATCACCATCTTTGCCATCTCCATTCTTGTCTTTATCGCCATCACCCCCACCATCAACTTGCTTTTCTTTGGTGTAACAAAAACCTCTTTGATGCCAAGCACAACTAGAATCGCTTTCACATGTTTCTTTGTTTAGTTGAAGATTACGAAGACATTGATCATTTTTTATTGAACAGGCCTCTTTGTCTTCTTTAGGACCTATTCCGCTATATGGCTCACAAGCTGGATTATCGCTACATTTGCTTTGCCAATCAGGCATATCTACACAAGGATTTGCCACGCTCTCCGCTCTTTTGCGAATTTCCTGCTGTTGCTGGGCAACAAGTACGGTGGCGGCGATGCCGATAACCACCAAAAAAAGCACTCCCAGAAGGACCAGCGACTGACGGCTAAAATTAAAGTAGGATTTTATATTCTCCACAGAAAAACTTAGGAAAAATTTTCCTTTTGATTATCGTAAACCAGATAACAACTTTTGTCAATGGATTTGTAGCGTTGAGGTTAAGAAAATTAAAAAGATGTCTTTACTCTAATCTTTTTAAAATCATCATCAAGGGTAAATACTTCGTCTAAAGCAAAATCCTTATATAAAACATAAGTGGTTGCATCTGTAAATGAAATTTTATGTTCGGAAAATTTAAGAAATACCTCTATGGATTTATTAAATATCGCTTCGTCTACCTGCAAAACCGTTATTTCATTTGTATCTATTGACTCTTTTAGTTTTTGAATATGCTTCCTGATGTTAACTTTATAGTAAAGCAATCGTGTAAAAAGTTCATCTAATATGTAGTAAGAAGTAAATAAAACTGCTCTGGCTTGACGGTATTCTTTATATTTGCGGACAACTTTTAGATGAAACTGCTCTTTATCAACAAATAGTGCTACAAGAGCGCTTGTATCAACAAATACTTTCATGAGTTAGTCGCTAAGATATATCTCGTCGATATTTTGTGCGAAATTAGTCTTACCATTACCTTTCACTTTAATTGAACCAGCTAAAGAATCCAAAATAGAGGTTTTTTTAGGCTGAATCTTCATGGCTGAAAAAATTTTTGCCGCATTATACGCAATCCCATCAATAACTGACTGTATCAACTTAGATCGTGAAACATCGATAGATTCGCCTAATTCATCCAAAATAGCAACAGAATTGGGATTAAGGTAAACCTGATATCTTTTCATATATATACATCATAACACATGGTGTATATTTTGTCAATTAGGACTTTTGAGAATTAA